>JBFGZM010000157.1:0-8290 GCA_041586815.1 Marinobacterium sp.
TCGTGCTGCGGCAAAAGATGTGATTGAAGGGCCTGGCCGGTTTCCCGGTGCAGGCCCTGTCTGCTGTACGGCGATTTGGCTATTGCAGCTGTTCGATGCTGCTGATCACCTGGTTCAGTGACTTTTCCTTCGTGTCGGCCATGCTCATGCCTTCTGCAGCGAAGGTGTCTACGGCATTGATGCCGAGGAACCTCAGGAAGGTTTCCACGTAGGGGGCGACGAAGTCACGTGCAGTTCCTGCGTGAATGCCGCCGGTGGCAGTCACGATATAGGCCTGGGTGTTCTGTACCAGGCCGACGGGGCCGGTTTCGGTGTATTTGAATGTTACGCCGGCCCGGGCGATGTGGTCAAAGTAGGCCTTCAGGGTCGAGGGAACACCGAAGTTGTACATGGGAGCAGCGATGATGAGAATCTCGCTGGCCATGAGCTCCGTGACCAGCTCGTCGGACAGCGCGATGATCTGCTGCTGCTCTTCACTGCGCTGCTCGGCGGGGGTGAAAAAGGCCCCCAGCGTACGATCCGAGAGGTGGGGCAGGGGGTTCTGCGCAAGATCCCGGGTGCTGATGTCGAGCTTCGAGTCGCGCCCCAGGCGTTCCAGAAGTTTGTTCGTGAGCAGGCGGGTATTGGAGGTTTCGTTCAGGGCGCTGGACTGTATTACAAGTACTTTGGTCATGGGATGTCTCCGCAACAGAAAGTTGATGGAGTCATTATCTACCTGTGGCATTTGATAAAAAGCGGAAAAACTTCAGTATAGAGTTCAATTTATTTGAACAATTGAGCCGGGTTTTAGCTGCCTGGCATCAGGTTGCAGTTGCGCAATGTGGCCTGCCAGCTCTGGGTGTGGTGGTCCCGAGCGCGACGGTAGCGTTGCCAGAGGCTGTCGGGGTTGGCCTGGGCAAACACCTGCCAGTGGTATTCGAGCATCTGTGCGGTGGCGGGCAGGGAGCTCAGGAGTTGTTCGTGCAGGGCGATCCAGCGTTGTCCGCTGCGATCCACCCGGGACAGGTAGGGTTGAACCTCACCGGCATAGTACAGCCTGAATACGTTCAGCAGGATGCGCGCTTTTGGGGTAGGTCTTTGCTGCGGACAGATACTGGCGCGCTGCTCACGGCGCTCCAGTGCCAGTGCGGTCTGCTCCAGGCTGCGGGTCAGCAGCCGGAGTGATGTGAGCCACTGGCTGCCAAAACGGTTGGCGTTCAGTGCCTGATAGTGTTGTTCCAGGTCGTCCAGCTGTGGTGGCAGGGTCCAGTCGGGCGTGCTGATCAGGATTTGCAGGCTGGCAAGTGCCTGCAGGCTGCGCAGGGCAGCTTCGCTGCCATCCTCGCTGTTGTCGTCACTGCCCTGCAGCGGCAACGGCGGGTCCCCACGGGAAAAATTGACCTCCATTTCACTCGATGCATAGAGCGCATTCCAGAGTACGGCGGGCAGTTCCCGTGCCTTGAGGGTGTAGATTTCCTCGAGCTGCTGCCGCAGCTGCGGGTCAGCGTCAGGCGAATGGACCAGCCGGGTGCGGCACTTCCGAACCTGGTGCAGCAGGCGGATTTCGTATACCAGCTGCTTGGACGCAGGCATTACCTTGCCCAGCGCACTGTTTCGCTGGGCAATCAGGCCCAACAGGTCGCAGTGGCGCAATGCCAAAACCTCTATCAGTCCCTGTCGCAGATCCGTCAGTGGCAGCAGCCGGTCGCGCCGAAGTGGAAACAGGGGAACCTCGGTCGCCGAGTCAAGGTTACTGTCGATGGGCTCCTCCAGTACCCGGGCAACGCGCTCGGTGTAGTTGTCGAGCATGGCCTCGGGGGTCGCTCCGGTGCAGGCGCCTAGCAGCATGCAGGCGCATAGCAGCAGCGTTCGCCGTGCGGTCTGCATGTCCTCAGACCGGCGCAGGCTGGTGGAGAAGGCGCTTTGCCATCAGGGCAAGACGTGTGCCCAGCAGTAGCGCGCCAAGACTGAGCCCCAGCAGAAGGCCATACCAGAATCCGGCTGCCCCAAGGGGTGGCCCCAGCAGGTCGGTGAGTCCCAGGATGTAGCCGGCCGGCATGCCGACCAGCCAGTAGGCAACGAAGACCAGCAGCAGCGGCATGCTGGTATCCTTGAAACCGCGCAGGGCGCCAGCGGCGGCGACCTGAATGCTGTCGGAGAACTGGAAAAAGGCGGCAATGGTCATCAGCTGTGCTGCCAGCGCAATGACCACGGGGTTGGGCGAGTAAAGGCTGGCGATCTGCTGGGCAAAAATGAGCATGATGCTGCAGGACGCCAGGGCACATGCCAGCGCCAGCAGAACGCCGGTGAGGGCGCTGTGCCGGGCCTGGGTGTAGTCACCGGCCCCTGCCAGGTGGCCAACACGAATGGTAATGGCCAGCGCTATGCTCAGTGGCAGCATGAAGGTGAGACCGGTGAAACTCATGGTGATCTGGTGCGCCGCAACGGTGATATCACCCCGCGGAGCAAGCAGCAAGGCGATGAGTGAGAACATGCTGACTTCAATCAGCAGGGAGACGCCGATCGGGAAGCCGAGCTGCAGGAACTGTCGGCTCGCCTGCAGGTCGGGTTGCTGCCACTGGCTCAGGGGGGCGGCGGCCTTGAAAGCTGGGCTGCGCAGCAGATACAGGCTGCCGGCCAGCAGCATGATCAGCATGACGATACTGGTGGCCCAGCCACAGCCGACACCGCCCATGGCGGGCAGGCCAAGCTTGCCGTGGATGAAGATGTAGTTCAGGGGGATGTTGCACAGCAGCCCCAGTACGCCGATTTTCATGACTGCGCGGGTCAGGCCGAAACCCTCGCAGAAGCTGCGGATCAGCTGGTACAGCAGTATCGCGGGCAAACCCCAGGATATGCCGCGCAGGTACGCCTGGGTCATGGCGGCGAGATCCGGCGCGACCTGCAGCTGTTCGAGCAGCCAGGCGCAATTGCGGACGCTGACAAAGGCCGTCAGTCCTGCCAGCAGCGCGATCCAGAACCCCTGCTGAAAGACAGCGCCGGCGGCCCGGGGGCGATTGGCGCCCAGATGCTGTGCCACCATGGGTGTCGTGGCCATCAGTACCCCGGACAGTGCCAGAAAAACCGGCAGCCAGATACCGTTGCCCAATGCCACTGCAGCCAGATCCCTTGCGCTGACACGGCCGGCCATCAGGGTGTCGACAAAGCCCATGGCGGTCTGGGAAAGCTGCGCCACCATTATGGGGCCACCAAGCTTTAGCAGAAGGCGGGCTTCGCTCAGGCAGATGCGTGGTTGGCGGGTTTGAGTACTCAAGACATCGCCTCAGCGGCTGGTGTTGGGGGTGCGCATGACGATCGGGTTGTTCTGTCGCCTGTGGAGCCAGGCAGGGCCCGTGACCTTTGCCTGGGCGCGATCGTCCTGCCTGTCCCTATTGTAGTTGTGCATTCCATGCCTCCCGTATCGAGGGTGCACAGGATAATGCGCGTACGGCACGGTCACAAGGCGTGAAGTGCAAACAAAAACGGCGGCGCTCCCGAAGGAGTGCCGCCGTTGACATTTCCGCTGCAGTTTAGGCGATACGCGCGCTGACGTAACGGCCAGGGGCCGGTTCAATGGCCTTGTAGGTGGCGTTGCCGAAATCGACCGGCGCATCCTGCTTCTTGCCGGCGCGTCGCTTGAGCCACTCGCCCCAGTGCGTCCACCAGGAGCCTTCCTGCTGTGTCGCGGTGTCGAGCCAGTGATCGGCGCTCTTGCCCTGTTCGCCGCCGGTCCAGTAATGGCGACGGTTCTTGGAGGCAGGATTGATTACACCGGCAACATGGCCGCTGGCGCCAAGGACGAATTCCACGTTGCCCTTGAAATTGGCGGCGCCCTTGAAAGTGCCTTTCCAGGGGGCGATATGATCTTCGATGGTCGACAGGAAATAGCACGGAATTTTTATCTTGCGCAGATCCACCGGCTCGCCGCAGATGGTCAGGGCGTTGGGCTCAACCAGTTTGTTCTCCAAATACATCTTGTTGATGTAGTAGGTGTACATGCTGGCGGGCAGGTTGGTGGAGTCGCTGTTCCAGTACAGGATGTCGAACGGCGGTGGCGTCTGTCCCTTGAGGTAGTTGTTCACCACATAGGACCAGATCAGGTCGTTCGAGCGCAGCATGTTGAACGAGGTCGCCAGTTCCCGACCGTTGAGTACGCCGGCACTGTTGACCTTGTCTTCCAGGCGCTTGACCTGCTGTTCGTCGATAAAGACACACAGATCGCCCGGATCGCTAAAGTCGGTCAGGGTGGTCAGGAAGGTGGCCGAGGCCACGCGGTTGTCCTTGCGCGCAGCCATCACGGCCAGGGCTGATGCCAGCAGGGTGCCGCCGACACACCAGGCGAGGGCGTTTATCTTGTCTGCAGTGCCAATTTCCTGGGCGACGTCGATCGCCTTGATGACTCCCTTGCCGACGTAATCGTCCCAGCTGATGTCACCCTGTTCGATGGACGGGTTCAGCCAGGAGACCAGGAAGACGGTCTGGCCCTGTTCAACGCAATAGCGCACGAAGGAATTGTGCTCCTGCAGATCCAGGATGTAGAACTTGTTGATGCACGGCGGCACGATCAGCAGCGGCCGTTCGGTCACCTGTTCGGTCAGTGGCTTGTACTGCAGCAGCTGGAACATGTCGTTCTCGAACACCACGGCGCCTTCGCTCAGGGCGAGGTTTTCGCCCAGCACGAACGCGGTTTCGTCGGTCATGGAGATGCGACCCTTGTCGATGTCGCCGAGCAGGTTTTTCAGGCCGTCAATCAGGCTCTGTCCCTTGGTTTCCAGCGCCTGTTGCAGAACTTCCGGGTTGGTGGCGGCGAAGTTGGTCGGCGACAGGGCGTCGATATACTGCTGGGTGTAAAACTCGAGCTTGCGCTGTTCCGAGTCCGACAGGTTGGCGTTGGCGGCCATTTCGTTCAGTAACTTGGAGGTCAGCAGGTACGACTGTTTGATGTAGCTGAAGACCGGGTTGGCGGACCACTCTTCGGCCTGAAAGCGGCGATCGCCCCGGGGCGGCTCGACATTGGCCGCGGCATTGCCGGTGAACAGGCTTTGCCACAGGTTCAGCTGCGCGGTCTGATATTCGGTAATGGCCCGAATCCAGACGGTCGGGTCCTCAAAGGATCGGGTCGTCAGTTCGGTCCAGGACTGAGTGAACTGAGTAAAGATGTCATCACCTCCTGATGAGGTGAACATGTCGAGAACTTTCTTGGTTTCCGTGTTCAGGTAGTCGATAAATTCCTGAGGATTTGAAAGTACGCTGCTGTTTTTATCCATGAATACCGTTTTCTCCGGCTGGATCGACATCCGCAATGCTCGCCTTGCTGGGTCTGCGCGACAGCTTGGCAGGGGCCGATGTTGTGCATTTGCTTAACAAATGAGAATCGCAAGCATAGCCTTGAGGCAAAGGGCCTGACAACCCCTTAGACAGGATGGCGGGGAGCAATTCAAAATAATTATTTTGCAGGTGCGCAATGAAACCCGGCGGACCCTGTGATTGGTCTGAGTCGGATGTGCTGCCAGGCGCGCGGCTGGCCAGGAGGCTGTCCGGGAATGCTGGCCGTAGCAAGAGCCGGCTGATTTGAGTGGGTTTTTGCGATGTCTCAAGGCGAAGGGGGTTCTATTTAACGCAAGGCAGCACAAACGGCAGCCTGGCTCAGGTGATTCGCAGCAGGTTGAGTGTTGTCGGGCCGCCCCCTAGAATGCGGTTCGCCGTCGCGGTGCACGGCGCGGATCATATTTGCGAGGAGCCTAATGCGGCATTTTTTATTGATGAGTACCGGGGGGTGTCACCTCTGTGACCAGGCGATCGAGGTTATTGTGTCCAGTCTCGATCCCGGGTTGCACAGCGTTGATGAGGTGGATATCGCCGAGGATGATGCCCTGGTGGAGTGCTACGGGGTGCGTATTCCCGTTCTGGTGGATGAAGCCAGCGGCGCTGAGCTGGGCTGGCCGTTTGATCGTGCCGCACTGATGGCCTTTATCGACGGGCTGGCGTGACCAGGCTGAAGGTCTTTGCGAACGGACTGGCGTAACGCGGCTCTGAATTGTTCTACAGGCCGAAGAATGCCCGGCTGTTGGCGTGCAGCCGGGCCCGCAGGGTCTCAAGGGTCTCACCGGTGGCCTGGGCAACACGTTCGGCGATATGAGGCAGGTAGCAGGGTTCGTTGCGACCGGACTTGGGTTTGGGGCGCAGATCCCGTGGCAGCAGGTAGGGGGCATCGGTTTCCAGTAGCAGGCGGTCCGCCGGAATAGCAGGGATCAGAGGCAGCAGGTGGCCGCCGCGACGCTCGTCGCAGATCCAGCCAGTCAGGCCAATATGCAGATCCAGATCCAGGTAGCCATGCAGCTCTTCCTTGTTGCCGGTAAAGCAGTGGGCGACGGCGCGGCTGATGGCACTGCGGTGGCGTTTGAGAAGGGCCAGCTGTTCCGCATGAGCGTCCCGCTCGTGAAGAAACAGCGGTAGCCCGGTTTCAATGGCAAGTTCCAGTTGCTGCTCGAAGGCTGCTATCTGCTGTTTTGGGCTGGAAAAGTTCCGATTGAAATCCAGCCCTGTTTCGCCAATGGCGACGCAGGCAGAGTGGCGGGCAAGCTGCTGGAGTTGCGCATGACTGTGGGTGTCATATTCACTGGCGTGGTGAGGGTGAACGCCGGCCGTGAAGTGCAGCTTCCCGGGGTGGCGTTCGCACAGGTCGCGGGCAGCCATGCTGCCGGGAATGCTGGTGCCGGTGACGATCAGGGTGTCGACGCCCGCCGCGGATGCGCGGGCGAGCACTGTGTCGAGGTCGCGGTCGAATCGCTTGTCGGTGAGATTGGCACCGATGTCGGTCATGGGAGCAAGCACAAGCGGTTTCCTGGTGTGGCAAGAGGCAGGGGGCGTAACAGGTTCGGGCTGCCACCGGCCAGGGCGCCGGTGGCAGCTATTTCACTAGAGCTTTTTGGCGTTGGCGCTCTGGTAGAGTGCCAGGCGTGCCGATTCTGCCGGGCTTAGCATGCGTGTGGCTTGCTGGTCACGCACATCATAAATGACACCAAACGCCAGCACATTCTGTACATAATTGCGGGTTTCATCGAACGGGATAGTTTCGATCCAGATATCCAGGGGGAGGTTGCCGCGTTCCTCCAGCCAGCGGGATACCCGGTGGGGGCCTGCGTTGTAGGCTGCTGTTGCGAATATCCGGTTGCCATTGAAGCGTTCCAGCATCTGGGCCAGGTAAGCGGTGCCCAGGGCGATGTTGGTTTCGGGGTTGCTGAGGTCGGCGTTGCTGCGGTAGGGCACGGTGTAGCGCTTGGCTGTCTGGGCCGCGGTTTTGGGCATCAGCTGCATCAGCCCCCGGGCGCCAGCACTGGATTGGACGGCGGGCTGGAAGGCGCTTTCCTGGCGGGCAATGGACAGCGCCCAGGTGCGGTTGATGCCGCGGTCTGCCGCGTATTTTTTGAACAGATCCTTGTACGGGTGGGGGAAGCGAATGGACAGGTCGTTCCAGCGCTTGGAGCTGATGGCGCCCCGGATGGACTGGTCGTGCCAGCCCCAGCGGCTGGCGACATGCGCTGCGGCGTGGCGGTCGTCGGCGCTGAGCCGGGTCTGTGCCAGGTTCCATTCCGAGCGTGCCTGATAGGTTTCGTCCAGGTACAGCAGCTCGCGCATGCGCTCGAAGGCCGGGCTCTGCTCCAGGCGTTTCAGCTGGTCGCTGCCAAAGTTGCCGGGCTCATCCTGCAGGTCGTAGGGCCGGTCGTGCATTTCGGCGGCGAGAAAGCTGTAAAAGTTGCGGGAGCCGATCAGGCGCGACAGGCTATCTGGGCTGTTGGCGCCCTTGCCGGTGCTGTCGATGGCGACACTGTTCCAGTAGAGCCAGCGCTCGTTGGCCTGCAGTTCGGCCGGCAGCTTTTTAATCAGTTGCTGTACCCGGGGCCAGTCGAGGCGGGTCAGAGCGTTGCGAATGCGCCATTCGGTAACATCTTCCTGCTGAAAATCAGGATCCAGGCGGGTCATGCGCGCTTCGTAATCGGGCAGGAAGTTTTTGCCCATGCGCACGCCGAAGTAGCGATCCAGGGTGGCGCGTTGCTGTGGATCCACCTCGAATCTGTCCCTGTCCCGCAGCCAGAGATCAAACGACTGTTCCAGGTCCTTGCGAGCGAGGTCACGAATGCCGTGGGCGGCGATGCGTCCGTGCAGCGGATTGCCGGTGTTCAGCAGGCTGCGGTTTGCAAGAAGCCTGGGGTCAGAGTCGACCTTGAGAAACAGGTCGCTGAGCGCCTTGTGCTCAGGTTTGGTGATATAGCGTTGCACGTATCTGGCCAGCGAACTGTTACCGGCCTCA
>JBFGZM010000158.1:0-8272 GCA_041586815.1 Marinobacterium sp.
ATTGATACAAAAGAACTTTTAAGTGAGATTGGCTATGAGCAAAGGTCTGTATCGCCCCGGTGAGTTCAAGGATAACTGTGGTTTTGGGCTAATGGCTCACATGCAGGGCAATCCGAGTCATGACCTGCTTGAGAAGGCCATAGAAGCGTTAGCGTGTATGACCCATCGTGGTGGTATCGCTGCAGATGGCAAGACCGGTGACGGTTGCGGTCTGCTGATGCAGAAGCCTGACTCTTTCCTGCGTGCTGTTGTGCAGCAGGAACTTGGTATTGTGTTACATGAACAGTACGCGGTGGGCATGGTGTTTCTGCCCCGCGCGGCGGCGCAGGCGGATGCGGCGCGCAAAATTCTAAATGCCGAACTTCAGGCCCAGGGTCTGGACGTGGCTGGCTGGCGTGTGGTCCCCACCGACGAAAGTTGTCTGGGGCCGATTGCCAAGGACACGCTGCCGTTGATCGAGCAGGTGCTGATCAACAGTGATGGCAAAACCGAGCGTGAACTGGCCATAAGCCTGTTCACTGCCCGTCGCAAGGCGGAAATCGCCCTGAGCGACGATGAAGATTTCTATATTTGCAGCCTGTCCGACAAGGTACTGTCCTACAAGGGACTGACCATGCCGGTGGATTTGCCGGTCTTCTACAAGGACCTGGCGGACCCGCGCCTGGAAACGGCGGTCTGTACCTACCATCAGCGTTTCTCCACCAATACGGCGCCGCGCTGGAAGCTGGCACAGCCGTTCCGGTTCCTGGCCCATAACGGCGAGATCAACACCATTGAAGGCAACCGCAACTGGGCCCGCGCCCGGTCGCCGAAGTTCGCCACTGATTTGCTGCCCAATCTTGAAGAGCTGCAGCCGATCGTCAATACCAGTGGTTCGGACTCCTCCAGCATGGACAACATGCTCGAGTTCCTGATGGTGGGTGGCATGGACATTTACCGCGCCGTGCGCATGATTGTGCCGCCGGCCTGGCAGAACGTCGAAACCATGGATACCGAACTGCGGGCATTCTACGAATTCAACTCCATGCATATGGAAGCCTGGGATGGCCCCGCCGGCATGGTCATGACAGACGGCCGTTATGCCGTCTGCATGCTGGACCGCAATGGCCTGCGCCCCTCGCGCTGGGTCATGACGCGTCAGGGGTATATCTGCACCGCATCCGAGATCGGCGTATTCGACTACAAGCCTGAAGATATTGTTGCCCAGGGCCGCGTTGGGCCGGGCCAGATTCTGGCCATTGACACCCAGACCGGCGATGTTCTGCACACCGCCGATGTGGATAACGACCTCAAGCAGCGTCATCCCTACAAGCAGTGGCTGAAGGAAAACTCGCTGCGCCTTGAAACCACCATGAACTTCACCGAAGAGTCGCGCTCTTTCAGCGAGATGTCGGCCGATGAAGTCAAAACCCACATGAAAATGTTCCAGGTCACGTTCGAAGAACGCGACCAGATCCTGCGTCCGCTGGCCGAAACCGCAATGGAAGCGGTGGGTTCCATGGGTGACGACAAGCCGATGGCGGTCCTGTCCAGCCGAATTCGTTCGCTCTACGACTACTTCCGTCAGCAGTTTGCGCAGGTAACCAACCCGCCGATCGATCCGCTGCGCGAAGCCATCGTCATGTCGCTCGAAACCTGTATTGGTGCCGAACGCAACGTGTTCGAAGACACGCCCGAGCATGCCCGGCGCGTGATTCTCACCACGCCGGTACTGTCGGCGAGCAAGTTTTATCGTATCCGCGACAATGATGTCCCCGGCTTTGATGTGGTGCGCATCGATCTGAACTACGATCCGGCGACGGGTCTGGAGCAGGCACTGCTCAACCTCTGTGATCGTGCCGAGCAGGAAGTCCGCAGCGGCAAGGTATTGCTGGTGCTGTCTGATGCGGCGATTGAAAAGGGCAAACTGCCGATTCACGCCGCGCTGGCGACCGGTGCCGTGCACCACCGCCTGGTGGAAAAGGGTCTGCGCTGCGACGCCAACCTGATTATCGAAACCGGCACGGCGCGCGATCCGCATCACTTTGCCGTGCTGTTTGGCTTCGGTGCTACCGCCGTATTCCCGTACCTGTCCTACCGTGTGCTGAATGATCTGTGTGCCAGCAATGAACTGCAGATGGCGCCGCTGGATGCCCACGAAAACTACCGCAAGGGTATCAACAAGGGCCTGCTGAAGATCCTGTCGAAGATGGGTATCTCCACCATTGCCTCGTACCGTGGTGCCCAGCTGTTCGAAGCCATCGGTCTGAGCTCCGAGATCGTCAACCTGTGCTTCAAGGGCGTGGTCAGCCGTATCGAAGGCGCGCGCTTCAGCGACTTCGAGTTCGAGCAGGCGCAGCTGGCCAAGGAAGCCTGGACGGCGCGCAAGCCCATCCAGCCTGGCGGCCTGTTGAAGTACAAGCACGATGGCGAATACCACGCCTACAACCCCGATGTGGTGCTGGCAATCCATGAAGCGGTATCCAGCGGAGATCCGGCCAAGTATCAGCGTTATGCGGATCTGGTGAACAAGCGCGGTATTGCAACCCTGCGCGACATGCTGTCACTGCGCAGCGATACCAAGCCCATCGCTCTGGATCAGGTTGAGCCGGTGGAAAACATCTTCCCGCGCTTTGACTCCGCCGCCATGTCCCTCGGCGCCCTGTCGCCGGAGGCGCACGAGTCGCTGGCCGTGGCCATGAACGAGCTGGGTGGTCGCTCCAACTCCGGTGAAGGTGGCGAAGATCCTCTGCGCCACGGCACCATGAAGCGCTCCAAGATCAAGCAGGTGGCCTCGGGTCGTTTCGGTGTGACACCGGAATACCTGATGAGCGCCGATGTCATGCAGATCAAGGTTGCCCAGGGCGCCAAGCCCGGTGAAGGCGGCCAGCTTCCAGGTGGCAAGGTCAACGAGCTGATCGCCCGTCTGCGATTCTCGGTGCCGGGTGTGACGCTGATTTCACCGCCGCCACACCATGATATCTACTCGATCGAGGACCTGGCGCAGCTGATTTTCGACCTCAAGCAGGTCAACCCTGAAGGTCTGGTATCGGTCAAGCTGGTGTCCCGTCCGGGTGTCGGTACCATCGCCTGCGGCGTGGCCAAGGCCTATGCCGACCTGATCACCATCTCCGGTTACGATGGTGGTACGGCGGCGTCTCCGCTGACCTCTATCCACTACGCAGGCTCGCCCTGGGAGCTGGGTCTGGCGGATGCGCATCAGTCCCTGCGCGGCAACCAGTTGCGAGGCAAGATTCGCCTGCAGACAGACGGCGGCCTGAAAACCGGTCTGGATGTCGTCAAGGCAGCGATTCTGGGCGCCGAGAGCTTCGGCTTTGGCACCATGCCGATGGTCGCGCTGGGCTGCAAATACCTGCGCATCTGTCACCTGAACAACTGTGCCACCGGCGTAGCGACCCAGAACGATGAGCTGCGCAAGGATCACTTCCGCGGCACCGTGGAAATGGTCAAGAACTACTTCCGCTTCGTCGCTGAAGAAACCCGTCAGTGGATGGCGCAGCTGGGTGTGCGTACACTGGAAGAGCTGGTTGGTCGTGTTGATCTGCTGACGCTGCTCGAAGGTGAAACCTCGCGCCAGAAAGCGCTGGACCTGAGTCCCATCATCAGCGATGGCGGCGTTCCGAGCGAGTACCCGCATACGGTGCAGCAGAGCCGCAACGAGCCGTTCGACAAGGGCGAGCTTAACGGTGCCATGCTGGAGCTGGCCGCCGAGGCCATCGAAGCCAAACGTGGTGGCGACTGGGAGCTGGCGATCTGCAACTGCGATCGCTCTGTTGGTGCCCGTACTTCCGGTGCCATTGCCAAGCGCTACGGCAACAACGGCATGGCCGATGAGCCGGTGACATTCCGCTTCCGTGGTCACGCCGGACAGTCGTTTGGTGTCTGGAACGCTGGCGGTCAGAACCTGATCCTCGAAGGCGATGCCAATGACTATGTCGGCAAGGGCATGGCCGGTGGCAAGCTGGTGCTCTATCCGTTCAAGGAAGTCACCTTCAAGTCCAACGAGACCGCCATCATGGGCAACACCTGCCTCTATGGCGCGACGGCGGGCAAGCTGTTCGCGGCCGGCAGTGCCGGTGAGCGTTTCGCGGTACGCAACTCCGGCGTGCACGCGGTGGTGGAAGGTGCTGGCGATCACTGCTGTGAATACATGACAGGTGGCCTGGTGACCGTGCTGGGCGCGACCGGTTACAACTTCGGTGCGGGCATGACCGGCGGTTTTGCCTATGTGCTGGATCTGGATAACAACTTCGTGGACAAGTACAACCACGAACTGGTCGAGATTCACCGTATCCACACCGAGCAGATGGAAGCGCACAAAAACCACCTGCGTTCGGTAATCATCGAATTCGTCCGGGAAACGGGCAGCCAGTGGGGTCAGGAGATTGTGGACAACTTCTTCGATTACGTCCCGCGGTTCTGGCTGGTCAAGCCCAAGGCTGCAAGCCTGAACGCCTTGCTGGAAAACATGCGCAAGCGTCCGGAATAAACGCCATTTTATCCCTCGGGTCAGGCAGGCCCTGCACAGTATGACTGTGCCGGACCTGCGCGATTCTTTGATGACAGATTAACGAGTACCTGCCGCTGGCGGGTGCCCAAAAAGAGGTGGGGACTATGTCTAACCGTCTGAGTAACGATTTCCAGTTCCTCGATGTGTCCCGCGAAGGACCGAGCAAGATCAGTGCTGAGGTCCGCAAGGGTGAGTTTGCCGAAATTTATGATCCGTTCAAGCCGGAAGATGTGGCCGATCAGTCACATCGCTGCCTGGATTGCGGAAACCCCTATTGCTCCTGGAAGTGCCCGGTGCACAACCATATTCCGAACTGGCTCAAGCTGATTTCGGAAGGCAACATTCTGGAAGCCGCCGAGTTGAGTCATCAGACCAACTCGCTGCCCGAAGTGTGTGGTCGAGTCTGCCCGCAGGACCGCCTGTGTGAAGGCGCCTGTACCCTGAATGACGGCTTTGGCGCCGTGACGATTGGCTCGGTGGAGAAATACATCACCGATACCGCCTTCGCCATGGGCTGGAAGCCGGACATGTCCAAGGTGGTACGTACCGACAAGAAGGTCGCCATCATTGGTGCGGGCCCTGCAGGCCTTGGCTGTGCCGATATTCTGGTGCGCAATGGCGTCACGCCGGTCGTCTTCGATCGCAATCCTGAAATCGGCGGCCTGCTGACGTTCGGCATTCCCGAGTTCAAGCTCGAGAAAGACGTCATGAAGCGTCGCCGCCGGATGTTTACCGAGATGGGCGTTGAATTCCGTCTCAACATGGATGTTGGCACGGACGTCACCATGGAGCAGCTGATTGAAGAGTACGATGCTGTTTTCCTTGGCATGGGCACCTATACCTACATGAAAGGTGGCTTTCCGGGTGAAGATCTGGAAGGTGTCTTCGATGCGTTGCCGTTCCTGATCTCCAACGTCAATCATTGCCTGGGATTCGAAAAGGCCCCGTCGGACTACATCGACATGGCCGGCAAGCGCGTTGTAGTGCTCGGTGGCGGCGATACGGCGATGGACTGCAACCGCACCTCGATTCGCCAGGGCGCCCAGAGCGTGACCTGTGCCTATCGTCGTGACGAAGCCAACATGCCGGGTTCGCGCCGCGAGGTCGAGAATGCCAAGGAAGAAGGCGTGCAGTTCCTGTTCAATCGCCAGCCGGTCGAGATTGTCGGCGAAGCGGGCCGCGTTGTGGGCGTCAAGCTGGTTACGACACGCATGGGTGAGCCGGACCAGAATGGCCGTCGTCGCGCTGAAGTGGTACCGGGCTCCGAAGAAGTGCTCGAAGCCGATGCTGTGCAGGTGGCCTTCGGTTTCCGTCCGAGCCCTGCACCCTGGCTGGCCGACTTCGGTATCGACCTGCATGACGATGGTCGTGTGCAGGCTGAGCAGAAGCCCAAGAGCCAGGACCGCTTCCCGTTCCAGACCAGCAATGCAAAAGTCTTTGCCGGTGGAGACATGGTACGTGGTTCCGACCTGGTGGTGACTGCGATCGCCGAGGGCCGTGATGCGGCTGAAGGCATTTTGGACTACCTTGAGGTCTGATTCTGCGCTGTCAGCCTAAGGCCGCCTCCGGGCGGCCTTTTTGTATGTGCTCTTGAAAGCCCCTGGCTGTTTTCGTTCCTGTTCGTGCTCGCGTCTGATTTCTTGTTGCGGGGCACGTACCCTCTGCGGTGCAATCAATAGCTTTTGGCTACAGGAACTGTTTAATCAATTTATTTTAATAATCACACCTCAGGGCTTATGCTTTCTCTCAGAGTCAGATTGAGAGCAATGGGGGGAATCATGTTGAAAACACTGAGCTTTGCGGTGATGCACTTTAGTATCGCCTTTCTGGTTACCGCCTGGCTGACCGGCGATATCATGCTCGGTGGCGTTCTGGCGCTGGTTGAGCCTGCCGTGAACAGTGTGGCGTTCTTTTTTCACGAGAAGTTGTGGAGCCGCAATCGCGGTGCTCTGGCTGTGGGTCTGCAGCAGTCGCAGTCGGCAGTCGGTGCTTGATAGTGCTTCTTTTGCTGGCTGTACAGACAAAAAAAGGCAGCCCGAAGGCTGCCTGCAAAACAGAGCGTGAGATTAAAGCAGGCTAGCAGCCTCTCGGACTTAACACTAATCTATTGCGGAAAATCCGATTTTGGGCATTTTATGTACTCTTTCTCGTTAAATAGAAGCACTAATCGCCTCAAAAGAGCTAAAAACTGCCTCAAAAAGGTCTTCCCTCGCTAGGACCGGCCAAGCCCGACAGGCTACTAGAACGGGATTGTGCGATCCCGTTCTAGCCCAAAGTGCCGCACGCCTTGGCGTGCGGCGCGGATCAACGTTACAGCTTGCTGCTGTAAGCGTCGAAACGAGCCTGTACCGATGCAGGTGGTGCACTGCTGGCCAGGGTGGCGATGACAATCGCCAGGGTCGCGAAGACGATGCCTGGAACAATTTCATACAGGTCGAAGATGCCGCCGGACAGCTGTTTCCAGACTACCACGGTGATGCCGCCCACCAGAATGCCAGCGAGGGCACCGGCGCGGTTCATGCGCTTCCAGTACAGCGCCAGTATTAGCGTCGGGCCGAAAGCGGCGCCAAAGCCTGCCCAGGCGTAGGAGACAAGACCCAGCACCGTGCTGTCCGGGTTCATGGCCAGGATCAGGGCAACGATCGACAGGGCGATGACCGCAAGGCGGCCGACCATGACGATTTCCTGCTGGCTGGCGTCCTTGCGCAGCAGGTTGCGGTAAAAGTCTTCCGCCAGGGCAGAGGACGATACCAGCAGCTGGGAATCCGCAGTACTCATGATGGCTGCCAGAATGGCCGCCAGCAGGATGCCTGCAATCACCGGGTTAAACATGGCATTGACCAGCACCATGAAGATGGTCTCACCATCGCCCAGGCTGCCGCCCATGTTGCTGTCCACATAGACGATGCCGGTCAGGCCGACCAGGAAGGCGCCGGCCATGGCCAGGCCCGACCAGATAACGGCGATGCGCCGTGCCGTCGGCACGGCAGCATTGTCACGAATACCGGCAAAGCGTGCCAGAATGTGCGGCTGGCCAAAGTAGCCCAGCCCCCAGGCCGCCAAGGATACAATGGCAATCCAGGTCAGGGGTTCGCCGCTGGCGTTATTCCAGATGGTCAGCAGTTCGGGGTTCTTGGCTTCCAGTGCCGAGAACAGCGCGGTAATGCCGCCATCGGCCTGCATGGCAACAACCGGCACGATCAGCAGCGCAGCGGCCATCAGGAGGCCCTGAACCAGGTCGGTCCAGGAAACGGCCAGGAAACCGCCAAACAGGGTGTAGGACACGACCGCAATCGTGCCAATGATCACCGCGATGCTGTATTCCAGACCGAAAACGGTTTCGAACAGCTTGCCGCCGGCAACGAGGCCGGAACTGGTGTAGAAAAGGAAAAACAGCAGAATGAAGAAGGCCGAAATCACCTGGATCATCTTGCTCTTGTCTTCAAACCGGTTGGAGAAAAACTCCGGCAGCGTCAGGGCGTCGTTGGCCTCGAAGCTGTAGGTACGCAGGCGCTTGGCCACCAAAAGCCAGTTCAGGTAAGTCCCCAGCAGCAGACCGCCACCGAGCCATATGGCTTCCATGCCTGCGGCAAAGGCATAGCCCGGCAGACCGAGCAGCAGCCAGCCGCTCATATCGGAAGCACCGGCCGAGAGCGCGGCAGGCCAGGGCCCGAGCGAGCGCCCACCCAGGAAGTAGTCCGAGGAGCTGGCGGTGCGTCTGTAGGCATAGAGCCCGATGCCCAGCATCATTATCAGGTAAAC
>JBFGZM010000159.1:0-8272 GCA_041586815.1 Marinobacterium sp.
CTTTCCAGCTTGCCGGTGGGAATATCGAATATCGCTTCGTGCAGCGGACATTCGACGGTGCGGCCTTCAACAAACCCCTGAGTCAGCAGCGCATAGGCATGGGGACAGATGTCTTCGATGGCAAAGAAACCATCTTCCACCTTGAACACACCCAGCGCTTTGTCTTCGACCTTGACTGAAAACGGGCTGTCTTCCGATACCTGCCCCACCTTGCAAACTGAAACCCAGTTCATCTCGACCACCTTTTGTTTTGTATATAAACACTCGTCTTATATGCAAACAGAGGTTACTCCCAGTAAAAATCCAAGTCAACCCCACAGAAAACACAGGGAGATGCTTCGAAAGCTGCCAGAAACATCTTCAATGGGAAGATTAAAAACAATAAAAACATAGATTTAAGACAAAAAATCCATGACTGACTGTCACAGGGACCCATTCTGATCAGGCTTCACATCAAAAAAATTGACGGCCAGAGCGGCAGAAAAATCACCCGCATCTACCACCAGCAGTAGAAACCAATCGTTCAAATATGATCAATCGTTGCAGAAATATGCACCGCTATACCGAGGTCAGGCAGCGGCGGGAGAAAAACCGATCAGGTGACGGCAGCAAGCCGCAGGGGATGCCAGCAGGCACGGAGCTGCTGTACAGGAAAACCGGGGAAATCAAAAAACAGCGGGGAAGAGCGCAAGCACAAGCAAACCTGACCTGCGCCTGCCGTCGCCACCGGGAGCGGCGACGGCAGAGCGTCAGGGTATAAGGCCCAGAGAGGCCTGGAAGGAAATCAGAACTGGGAAGAATGCAGGCCCAGGGTGCGGGACAGGTCCCGGGAGGCCTTGACCACCTCATCACGGATCCGGCCTTCGAACTCGCTACGGGACAGGCTGCCCAGCGGACAACTGACAGACACGGCAGCCACGATGCGCCTGTCGTCCATGCTCAGTACCGGTGCTACGCAGGCCGCCATGCCAGGATTAAAGTGCCCCCAGGCGATCGCCGCATCCTTGTCGCGGTAGCTGCGTACCCGCTCCAGCAGGGCCTCGGGTGTGGCTGGCGTCGATTCGGTAAATCGCTCGAAGCTGTAATCCTGGTACAGATCCAGGATGGCCTCATCCGACAGGGTAGAGAGCATCATCTGCCCGGTGACGGTTGCGTGGGCCGGCCAGCGTGTGCCCACCGAGACGGTGGTGGTAAAGGGACCGGTAGCCTGGAAGCACTCGACAATCACCGTGTTGCGGCCATCACGGATCAGCAGCTGACTCGCCAGGGCGGTCTGATTTCGCAGATGTTCGAGAATCGGCCGCGATGGTTCCAGCAGCTCCAGGCTGGAGAGATACTGAAAGCCCAGGTCAAGAATGCGGGAACTCAGGGTATAACGGTTGCTGTCCCCGACACGGCGCAGAAAGCCACAGTGTTCCAGGGTATAAACCAGCCGGAAGGTACTGGAACGGTTTACACCAATCGCCTCAGCCAGTTCGGAGATGGATTGCTCCCTCTTGTTTTTGCTGAACTGCTGCAACACAGCCAGCCCCCGCACCAGACCCGGGACTATATAACGGTCATCTGTTTCCATGATCTGCCTGTACCCACCGCGAACACTGCCAAAACGACCTGCGATTGGATCATGCACCCCTGGAACTGTCAATTGAAGCGACTGCTGCCACGAAGCGCCTCCCCCCGAACCCTGAACCCTGAACCCTGAACCCTGAATGCTGAAGATTTTTTACCTAATGGAAAAATTATCTTGCTCGTCCGATATTCAGGCTATATATTGACCAAAAGGTAAAACAACAATAACAACAGCCAGATCATGCAGGCTCCGGCACCCCCTTAAGGTTGCCAGCGGCCGCATACCGAATCTGTGCAAGACGGAGACTGGACCGTGATCAGAACCTTATACCGCACCGCGCCCTCGCTGCCCGACAGCTTCCATTGCGTCACAACACCGCGAACTCCAGCCCCGCCAGGCGCCGCCTCCTGAAGTCCTCAGGACAGCCCTTTCGACTCTCCTGACTCCAAATCTCCGCCCCCTGCCGATCTCCGACAGATACCCGGCTGCCTGGCTGTGCCCGGCAGTAGCGGGATTATCAATAACAAAAAAGAGGATGCATCATGAGTACCGAGCCCACCCGTACCTCCTCCGCCGTCAAGGTTGGCGAGTTTTACGAGCTCAATACCGGCCCCGATGTGCGCGACAGCGCCCACTATAACGAGGATATTGCCCCCACCCGGATTCGCGAACGCACCTGGTCAACCTGGAACGTCGCCGCCCTCTGGGTCGGCATGGCGATCTGTGTTCCCACCTACACGCTTGGCGGCGTGCTGACCGCCTACTTCGGCCTGTCGGTCTCCGAGGCCCTGATTACCATTCTGCTGGCCAACATCGTGGTACTGATTCCACTGACGCTGAACGCCTACGCCGGTACCAAGTTCGGCATTCCGTTTCCGGTGCTGCTGCGCTCGTCCTTTGGCATCCTGGGTTCCAATATTCCCTGCCTGATTCGTGCCCTGGTGGCCTGTGGCTGGTTCGGCATCCAAACCATGTTCGGCGGTGTGGCCATCCATATACTGTTCTCGGCGCTGATTCCCGGCTGGGAAAACCTGGGCAGCCAGGGCGAGGTCATCGGCTTCTTCCTGTTTCTGGCCATGAACCTCTTTATCGTTATCAAGGGCTCCGAATCGATAAAGATTCTGGAAACCCTCTCGGCCCCGCTGCTGTTGGGTGTGAGCATCGGCCTGATGATGTGGGCCATGCCACAGATCTCGATGACCGAGCTGCTGGCCACCCCGGCCAACCGCCCAGAGGATGCGTCCTTCTGGGGCTACTTCTTCGGCGGCCTCACTGCCATGGTGGGTTTCTGGGCCACCCTGTCACTGAACATTCCGGACTTCAGCCGCTACGTAAAATCCCAGAAGGACCAGATCACCGGCCAGATTATCGGCCTGCCCCTGACCATGTTTTTCTTCGCCTCACTGGGCGTTGTCCTTACCGCCGCCTCCGCCAGCCTGGTGGGCGAAACCATTTCCGACCCGGTCAACCTGATCGGCAAGATCGACAGCCCCGTCTGGGTCGTGATCGCCATGGTCATGATCATCATCGCGACGCTCTCCACCAACACCGCGGCCAATATCGTCTCCCCCACCAACGACTTTCAGAACATTGCCCCCAAGAAAATCAACCAGACCCGCGGCGTACTGCTGACCGGCGCTCTGGGCATCATCCTGATGGGCTGGGAGCTGCTGAAAAAACTCGGTGTAATCGACTCCGACGTCAGTGTAGAGGCCATGTACACCGGCTGGCTGCTGGGCTATTCCAGCCTGCTGGGGCCCATCGCCGGCATCATGATCGTCGACTATTTCATTATCAAGCGTCAGTTCCTCAACCTCCCTGAACTCTACAAGACCCACGGTATTTATCGCGGTTTTAATCCTGCAGGCCTCACGGCCTTTGGCGTGCCGGTGGCCCTGACGCTGTTTTCCATCAGCACAGGCTATATGAACTGGTTCTATCAGTACGGCTGGTTCACCGGCTCCATTCTCGGCGGCCTGGTGTACTGGCTGGCGGCCAGCAAGCAGCGGGCTCCCGTCGCTCAGGGACTGGCCCAGGGCAACTGATTCCACGCCGAGACTCAGCTCCGGGTGCCATATCGCAGGCACCGGGAAGCTGGGCCCCAACTTGCATGGCTACTGATTGTGTATAAGAAGAAGGAAGGAGAGACTTATGTCCATCGTGATTCGTGGCGGTACCGTTGTCACCGCCGACCACAGCTTTCGTGCAGACGTCTATTGCGAGAATGGCCTGATCGCCGCCATTGGTGAAAACCTGGAAGTACCGGCCAGCGCCGAGGTCATTGATGCCACAGGTCAGTACATCATGCCAGGCGGCATCGACCCCCATACCCATATGCAGCTGCCCTTTATGGGCACCGTGGCCACCGAAGACTTTTACACCGGTACCGCGGCAGGCCTGGCGGGCGGTACCACCAGCATCATCGATTTCGTGATTCCGGCACCCGGCCAGCGCCTGATGGAGGCCTACGAGCAGTGGCGCGACTGGTCCGCCAAGTCCGCCTCGGACTACAGCTTCCATGTTGCCATCACCTGGTGGGACGACTCCGTCGCCGCCGACATGGAAACCCTGGTCAGGCAGCACGGCGTCAACAGTTTCAAGCACTTCATGGCCTACAAGAACGCCATCATGGCGGACGACGAAATCCTGGTGAAGAGCTTTCGCCGTTCGGTAGAGCTGGGCGCCATGCCTACCGTCCACGCCGAAAACGGTGAACTGGTGTTCCAGCTGCAGCAGGAAATGCTGGCCCGCGGCATGACCGGGCCCGAAGCCCACCCGCTGTCCCGCCCCCCCATCGTTGAAGGCGAAGCAGCCAATCGCGCCATCCAGATCGCCCAGGTGATGAATGTGCCGATCTATATCGTGCATGTGTCGTGCAAGGAGTCGCTGGACGCCATTACCCGGGCCCGCAATGACGGCCAGCGCGTCTACGGCGAAGTCCTGGCAGGCCACCTGGCCATCGACGACAGCGTATATCGCAACGAAAGCTTCGAGTTTGCCGCCGCCCATGTGATGAGCCCGCCATTTCGCTCGAAACAGCATCAGGACGCACTCTGGCAGGGTCTGCAGGGTGGCAACCTGCAAACCACCGCCACCGACCACTGCTGTTTCTGCGCCGAGCAAAAGGCTGCCGGCAAGGATGACTTCACCAAAATTCCCAACGGTACCGCCGGCATCGAAGACCGTCTGGCCATCATCTGGGACGAGGGCGTCAACAAGGGACGCCTGACCATGAACGAGTTTGTCGCGGTTACATCCACCAACACGGCAAAAATCTTCAACCTTTACCCGCGCAAGGGCTCAGTATCCGTAGGCGCAGATGCCGACCTGGTGGTGTGGGATCCCGCCGGCACACGCACCATCTCCGCTAAAACCCACCACCAGAACATCGACTTCAATATCTTTGAAGGACGCACCGTCACCGGTATTCCCAGCCATACCCTGAGCCAGGGCAAGCTGGTGTGGTGCAATGGCGAGCTGAATGCACAGCGCGGCGCCGGGCGTTATATCCACCGCCCCGCGTTTGCTCCGGTGTTTGATGCACTGGCGAAAAAGCGAGAACTCGAGGTACCGGTAGCAGTCGAACGCGGCTCTTAAACGACGTTGCGGCATCACAACCGCAGCGGTATGACCCTAACCCAGGCGGGATCCGGAGGCTGCCGCCCAGGGTTGCGCCTCCCGTCCTGCTGCCACAGGAAACGACAGCATGCACTGGCTTGCTATCCCCCTTACGCTGCTGGCCGGCGCGGTTCTGGCCATGCAGATCGGTGTCAACAGCACCCTGGCACGCCATTCGGGCTCAGCACTCTGGGCTTCGGGGGCGTCTTTCGTTGTGGGCAGTCTTGCGCTGCTAGTGCTATGTTTTGTCGTCATGCGCCAGCCCTGGCCCGGGCTCGAGACACTGCGTGCTGCACCCACCTGGTCCTGGTCCGGCGGCTTGCTCGGGGCCTTCTATGTCACCACCCTGATTATCTTTGCACCTCGCCTGGGCGCGACGCTTGCGCTGGCACTTGTAATCGCAGGGCAACTGACCGGCGCCCTGTTGCTGGATCGCTTCGGCCTGTTCGGCGTTACCCCTCAGGCTATTACCCCGGGTCGCATCGCGGGTATTGCAATGATTCTGACGGGCGCCATCCTGGTCCGCCGCTTCTGACCCCACCCACTGAACCGCTACACCGTGCAGCCCGGCGCTGAGGGCCGGCCAGTCGCTGCCAAACCGCCCCCGGTCCCGAGCCTTGCTTCACCGCCAAAAACTGAACCCATAAAAATATTAATTATCAATAGTTTATCAAACAACACGAGCATTTAATGAACAACTGTCTCCCGTGAACTGACTGCTATACTTAAAGCTGGCAGCACAGGAGGCCCGAGGTCCAATCCGCTGGCCACACTACTCTACTGTTTGAGAACGGGACATCTCAGCTCCACAACCCGGAGGTGTGTCATGCAACGGCACTATTACATCAGTGATAACCTCGACGAGCTCGAAACCGTCGAACATGAACTGGAAGCCAGCGGTATCAGCGTCGAGCAGATCCATGTGCTCAGCGAAAATGATGCCGCTGTTGAACAACACCACCTGCCGGAGGTGGCGTCATTCATGAAACAGGATGTTGTTCACTCCGGTGAAATTGGCGCCGTCATCGGTGTTGTGCTGGCCGCCCTGGTGCTTGGGGTGGCCTACTGGATGGGCTGGACTGAAACCGCCGCCGGCTGGATACCCTTTGCGTTCCTCGCCGTGGTTATACTGGGCTTTTGCACCTGGGAAGGCGGCTTCTTCGGCATTCAGGAACCGAACGCGCACTTTCGTCGCTTTAAACGCCTGTTGAAACACGGAAAACATATCTTTTTTGTCGATGTCGAGCCAGAGCAGGAGAGCATTCTGGACAAGGTGGTACAACAACACCCGCGGCTGAAGGTTGCCGGCACCGGCCATGCCGCACCACACTTTGTAATCGCCTGGCTACAGAAGTGGCATCAGTTCAAACGCACCATCTGAACGTTCTGAATCCGCCCGACTGCCTCTGGCTGCCGGGCGGCTCAGCCCCCCCCTTTACCGAAAAACAGCAACCGACTGAAAGAGACATAATCGGCTTCCGCGGCCATCAGCCCCATCAGCACCAGCAGACAGAGCGGTGGAATCAAAATGGCATACACAATGGCCAGCCGCTCCCATGCCAGGTGCATGAAGATTGAGACTATCAGGCCTGCCTTGAGCAGCATGAAAATGATAATCAGCGCCCAGCGCAACGGACCCTGGAAATGAAAATAATCGACCAGGTAGGACAAAGTGCTGAGTACGAACAGCAACCCCCATATCTTCAAGTACAGACTAATCGGATGCTGCTGTCCCTGTGCATGTTCCATTGTCGTCACCTCCCCACGAATAAAAGAACGTGAAAAAAACGATCCCGGCGGCCCCCTCACCACAGGTAAAAGAACGCGAAGATAAAGACCCAGACCAGATCAACGAAATGCCAGTAGAGTCCGGCGATCTCGACGACCTGATAGTTCCCGCTGCTTTCGTAGTGCCCTCGCATCACCTTGTACGCCACAACGCTGAGATAAATCACGCCGATGGAGACATGCAGCCCATGGAAACCGGTGATCATGAAAAAACTGGCGCCAAACTGCGCCGCGCCCTCGGGGTTTCCCCAGGGCCTGACTCCCTCGCCGATCAGCTTGCTCCACTCGAATGCCTGCATGCCGACGAAGGCCGCGCCCAGCAGTGCCGTTGCCAGTATCAGCAGCCCCGTTCTGACCCGCGCCCGGCGGTAGGCGAAATTGACGGCCATCGCCATGGTGCCGCTGCTGCTGATGAGCACAAAGGTCATGATCGCGATCAGAATCAGCGGTATCGAGTGCCCCCCCAGGGTCAGGGCAAAGACTTCGCTGGTATTGGGCCAGGGCTCGGTGGTGGTCATGCGCACGGCCATATAGCCGATCAGAAAGCAGGAAAAAACAAAGGTATCGCTGAGCAGGAAGATCCACATCATGGCCTTGCCCCAGGACACCTGTTTGAAAGCATCCTTGTCCGAGGACCAGTCGCGGTACATTCCTTCCCAACCACCGGGAGCGGAGGCTTCTGTCGGGTGCGATTCGGCTAGCGGAGCATCTCTTGAGGACTGGCCCATATCATCACCTCAGGCCACAGAAGGCGGCGATTGCTTGATAGGTTTGCGGGCTGCTGCTGAGCACGACAAAGAGCAACAGCCAGAGCGCCAGCAGGTAGTGCCAGTAGATCGCACAGAGCGAGAGGCTTCGGCTCAGCTGCGCCAGCGGCAGGCCGCGGCCGTATCGCCAGAGGGTTCTGGCCCAGACCAGGAGCCCGCCGAGAAGATGCAGGCCGTGCAGCCCCGTCAGCAGAAAAAAGAAACTGTTGGCCGGATTCATGGAGAAGCCGTAGCCCAGGGCGACAAAAGTCCGCCACAGCCAAAGCTGACCGGCAATAAACCCCAGTGCACAGAGCCCGCCTATCCAAAAGCCGGCGAGACTCTCCAGGCGCCGACCGTGCCGGGCAACCACCCGGGCCCACTGCAACGCCAGGCTGCCCAGCATCAGCACCAGGGTGTTCAATAGCAGCGGATCGATTCGACTCAGCGGCGCCGCAGGCTCCGTCAACGGTTGCCAGTCACCCAGCTGGGAACGGGCGATAAAGGCAATCAGGAACAAAAAGAAAAACGAGCTGACAACCACCAGAAA
>JBFGZM010000160.1:0-8226 GCA_041586815.1 Marinobacterium sp.
AAATGGTCGGAGTGATAGGATTCGAACCTACGACCCTCTGGTCCCAAACCAGATGCGCTACCAAGCTGCGCTACACTCCGACGGGTACTGCACTTGCTGTGGTAGTTGGCTCCCCGAGCTGGACTCGAACCAGCGACCAATAGATTAACAGTCTACTGCTCTACCAACTGAGCTATCAGGGAACATCACTACCAATTTCTCGATTGGCTCCTCGAGCTGGACTCGAACCAGCGACCAATAGATTAACAGTCTACTGCTCTACCAACTGAGCTATCGAGGAATCGTCTCAACCGAGGCCGCGTATATTAATGAGGTGGCCCTGCAGCGTCAACCCCTTAGTTTAAAAAGTTTTTTTGGGTGGGGCGGGGCTGCGTTCGTGTCCCGTGATACGGTTATAATCTGTGGGCCGGTGCGGCATTCTGGCAGCCGAGAGAGCCTGAGATAGCGAGCGGTCTGCCTGCGGGGCAGAGGTGGATGCGGGCGTGGCCGGCGGCACGTTCATTCGCACAATACAAGAGTGGTTGGCAAGGGAGAGTATATGAGCGCTTTGGCAGATGGTGATGCGCCCCTGGATGAAAGTATTTGCCTGATGCGCCAGGGTCTTCAGGCGCTGGGTTTCGCGCTGGAAGACGTATGCTGGTTTAACCCGGTGCCCAATGTCTGGTCGGTGCAGTTGCGCGACCGGGGATGTCCGCTTTTGGGCAGCAGTGGCCGCGGCGGCAGCCGGGATGCGGCGCTGGCCAGTGCCCTGCGGGAGTTTTATGAGCGCCTGTCCTGCAATCGATTCTTCGCTGACTACTATTTCGGCAAGGACCTGGCCGAGGCGGACTTTGTTCATTATCCGAACGAGCGCTGGTTTGCGCTGCCAGGCGAGGGGCTGCCGGACGGTTTGCTGGATGAGGCCACCCGTGACCACTTTGACCTGCATGGCCAGCTGCGCGCCAAAATGCTGGTGGATACCAACTCCGGCAATGAGCAGCGCGGGATCTGTGCCATTCCCTTTACCCGTCAGCGCACCGGTGAGCAGGTCTGGTTGCCGGTCAATATCCTCAATAATCTTTATACCAGCAATGGCATGGCTGCCGGCCGTTCGCGCTGGGAGGCCAGAACCCAGGCATTATCCGAAATATTCGAGCGCCATATAAAGAACACAATTCTGACGGCAGGCATCAGTTTGCCGCAGATACCCGAGTCGGTGCTGTCCCGTTATCCGGCGTTTTGTCAGTCTGTCGCTGCATTGCGTGCCGCCGGCTTTATCGTGGTGGTGCAGGATGCATCTCTGGGCGGCAAGTTTCCGCTGGTGAATATTACCCTTATCAATCCGGCTGATGGTGGCTGCTGTGCGGCCTTTGGTGCTCATCCGAAATTTGAGCAGGCACTGGAGCGTACCCTCACAGGGGTGCTGCAGGGGCGGGAGCTGGAGGATTTGAAGGGCTTTGCCTTGCCCTGTTTCGACCTCAGCGCGGTGGCCGAGCAGGATAATCTTGAAGCACACTTTATTGATTCCAGTGGTGTGGTGGCCTGGGATCTGTTGTCACGCAAGCCGGATTACGACTTCACCGAGTGGAATGTTGCAGGTGACAGTCAGGCCGAGTTCGACCATCTGTGTTACCTGATACATCGTGTAGATATGGATATTTATATTGCTGATCATGAGCACCTGGGATTGTGCTGTTGTCAGATTGTCGTGCCGGGCATGGCCGATCTCTATCCAGTCGACTATCTCGTAAACCAAAACAATAATCGGGCAATTGCCTTGCGTGGCTCGATACTGCGCCTTGCGCAGCTGAGTGTTGAACAGGCCGCAGAGCTGGCACACAGGCTCGACAAGGCTGAGCTCGATGATTACCTGCTCGTGAGCGAGCTGCTGTGCCTTTATGCTGGCCCAGATACCTACTGGGGGCAGCTTAGCGTCGGCGAACTGCGCTGTCTGCTGGCGCTGCGCACGGGTGAGTTAAGTCTGGCGCAGGGGTGGAGTGACTGGGTCATGCGCAGTGGGCTGCTGTCGGATGATCGCCTGCGCCTGTTCCGCTGTATTAACCAGTTGCTGCACTTCAGGCTTGACCCTGAGCGCCATGCCGAGCAGTTCGACTATCTGCTGCAGCAGATTTATGGTGAACCGCTGCTTGAGCGAGTGCGCCTGATGCTGAGCGGTGAAAGTGTCTTTGATGATGCTCCGATTCTCGGTGAAAACCTGGAAGGTCTAGCCATGCATCGTGCCTTGCTGGATATCTATCAGCGTCTGCAGAGAGTAAAAGCGCAACATTACCAACATGTTGATTGATGTTTTTCTCTTGATTCTATTGCATTTTACTTGCTTGTGTGGCTGGCGCTGTACTTCGGTACAATAGGCGACCCTGGTTTTACCTCCTATCGTTTAGGTATCGCCTGAACTGGGCAACGGTTAAAACCAAGGGGAATTGTCATGGCTATCGGGGATGTTGCAGGTAGTGTCAGCTTTGTTTTTGGAACCGTTGTGGCTGTGGGCAGCAATGGTGCAGAACGGGTTCTCTCGCTGGGAGACACCCTCTATGAAGGTGACCAGATACGCGTGCCGGACGGTGGGCGTATCGAAATTGCCGCGGTGAATGGTGAGCTTCTGGCGCTGGGGTCTGGTCAGGAAGCGACGGTAGATGCGGGCTTCCTGACGGCCAGTAGTGCCGGTGCTCTGCCACAGAATCTGGATGTTGCTGCAACGGTGACGTCGATCACGGGTACTGTCGTGGCCGTGGCCGCTGATGGTAGCGAGCGAATTCTGTCGGTGGGCGATGTCTTGTTCGAAGGCGAGCTGATCCGTGTTGCCAGTGGTGGCAGTGTACAGCTCACCGGAGCTTCCGGAGAAATGGTTTCCCTTGCCTCGGGTCAGCAGGCTCTTATAACACCAGAATTCTATACCGATGCCGTGCTGTTTGACGCATCTCAGTCGGTAGCGTCTGGCCCGAGTACCGGTCAGGCCTTGCAGCAGACCGGTGAAATCGATGCCATTCAGGCCGCGATCCTGGCCGGTGAAGACCCGACAGCCGTTGCTGAAGCCACCGCCGCCGGCCAGGCTGCGGGTGAAGCCGGCGGGCCGGGAGACTCCGGCTCATCCTTCGTGCTGTTGTCCCGTACCGGTCAGGAAGTGACGCCGGAGGCCGGCTATCCCACCATTGGGTTGAGTCGAGGCTTTACTGTACCGGAAAACGAAGATGTTCTGCTGACCGAAGCAGAGCCGGTGGTGAGTGTCGTCATCAAGGAGCCAGAGCCGCCACAGGGTGGTGAGCCGCCTCCTGAGCCGACTCCCGACTTTCCCATAGTGGTGAGCGGCAGTGGTGCCTTGGTGCTGGAAGGAACCAATGGTGGAGAGCCGCGTGTCGTCACTTTCCTGCTGACGCTCGACAAGGCCTACAGCCAGGATGTCACAGTCACTTACGAACTACG
This sequence comes from Marinobacterium sp., assembly GCA_041586815.1. Taxonomy (GTDB): domain Bacteria; phylum Pseudomonadota; class Gammaproteobacteria; order Pseudomonadales; family Balneatricaceae; genus Marinobacterium_A. Next base: position 3,421 of record JBFGZM010000160.1, read on the forward strand.
CCCCGGCACGGCCAGCTACCCTGCAGACTGGTTTGACGGCCAATTGATTAACGAGGTTGTAATCCCCGCCGGACAGACCGTGTTTGAGGTGCCGATCAGCATCGTGATGGATCACCTGTATGAGGATGATGAGACCTTTGAGATCATTCTGCTCAGTGCTGATGGTGCCAGCCTTAATCCCAATGCGAGCTCAGCGAACGTCACTATCGTTGATGACGATATTCCAGCCTTTGAATTGTCAGGCGACACATCTGTTCTTGAAGGTGAAGTTGCGGCTTACAGTATCACCTTGACGGGGGCGGATCTGGGAGCTGGCAGGGAGATTAAGCTAAATATCGGTACTGGCCTGGATGTGGATACAGCCAGTGAAAATGTGGATTACGACAGTGCTGATGGCGTTTTAACAATCATTGTACCCGGTGGCGGTTTTGTTAACGGCGACCAGGTTGCATCGTTTACAGTGCAAACGCTTGCGGATGGTGTCGATGAGGATGATGAGACCTTCAGCGTTGTTTTGCAGAGTGGGTTGGTTGATGGTCAGCCATTTTCTGCTGGAGGAACGGTTGTAACCACCATCCTTGATGCCGACACCCCGACGATCGAGTTCAAGGACCCGCAGACCGGTGTCGGCGACATCGAGGTGCCGGAGGGTGACGATGCGGTCTTTACGCTGGAGATCACCAAGGCAGCGGCGAACAGCAGCCTGACGCTGACGCTGGCGGACGGTACGGCGGTGGATGCGGACTACAACGAAGTTCATTACCAGTACAGTCTGGACGGTGGCGTCACCTGGATCGACGTGACCGGCCCCATCGCGCTGGCTGATGGCGGTGACTACACCGTGCTGATCAGCACGGATACGGTCAATGATCAGTTTATCGAGGGTGATGAGGCCTTCAGTTTGAGTGCGAGCCTGAACAGTAATGGTGATGTGTATGGCGATAGCGCTACAGCGACCATTATTGACAATGACACTGCGCCGATCATTTCCGCCGTGACCAACACGGTTGTGTCGGAAGAGGGCTTGCCGAATGGTATCCCGGATACGTCTGGTAATGCAGATACCACCAATAGCACAATGGATGCAACGGGAACGGTCACTGCCAGTGATGCCGACGGTGATACGCTCAGTTACCGGTTTGCAAGCAAGCCGGCGGACGGGAGTTACACGTCCAATAATGTAGGAATAGACTGGGTGTTGTCTGACGGCGACACCAAGCTGACAGGTTCGGCTGGTGGTGTGACGATTCTGGTGCTAACCATGAATGCGGCAACCGGCGCCTGGTCGGCAGATCTGCAGGGGCCCATTGATCACCCGGATGACAGTGTGGAGGATGATCTGACCATCGGCCTGACCGTTGTCGTTTCCGATGGCGTAAATGAATCGGCGCCGGCAGCATTGAGCGTAACGATCGAAGACGACAGCCCCGTTATAAGCGCGATAGACAAAATGTTTATTGCCAATGAGGCCGGGATCGCGGCGGATGGCCGGATCACTTTGCAATCCGGTGCTGATGGGCTGAAGGAGTTGCGATTCGACTCCGTCGTTGATGGCGCAGTAGTCACGGGCGTGACCAGCGGTAATGCCACCCTGTATTACTACATTGATCCGGGCGACGCCAGTCACCTGGTAGGCTCGACCGCACTCTCCGCCATTGCGGCCTTTGCCGATCCGGGTACCTGGGCATTCGAGATTACGCTCGATACCAGCTCAGAGAGTTACAACGTCGAGATACTGCAGCCGCTGGATGCGTTCATTACCACCTCTCTGGGCAGTGCCGAGAAGGAGGCCAGTGGTCCGTCCGACTGGGCGATTCTCAAGGATGCGGCGGGCAATGACCTGGCGGTGCTGTCGGGTCGTTATGCGACGACGCAGGTAAATCTGGACTCCTGGTTCAATAGTGGTACCAATACCCTGCAAGCATCCAAGATTAATGGTTCCCTGCAGGGGTGGGGCAGTGGTACCTCTGCGGGTTCGGGCAACAACAATCACGACACGCTGGAAGTCATGCGGATCGAATTCGGTGATGGCGATGACTTAACGACCAACGAATCCCTAGCAAACCCGGGCTGGAGTGGGCCGCGGGCCAACGGGGTCATGCTTGACTTCAGCAAGAACTACAGCATTGGCAATATCATCTATATCGTGGTGACCTACGATGATGGAACCACCGACAAGGTCACGGTCACTATTGGCACCAGCTTCGCTGACTCTGGTGCGACGGCGGGTGTTATTACCTACGACGGCACGACAGACTTTCTGGAAATTTCTGCGCCCTCCGGCAAGCTGCTGGATACCGTGGATGCCGGGGTCAAATCGGGTGATGGCAAGTTTGTCGTCGGCAGCCTGAGTGTGGCGTCCAATGACGGCGAGGTCAGCTTCGATGTGCCTGTTCAGGCCGTGGATGCTGATAACGATACCGCCTCCGGTGTGATCAATGTTGTTGCCTCCGGTGACGGCGTGGGCAGCACCTTCATCGGCACGGATGGGGATGATGTGCTGGTCGGTGGTGCAGGCAACGATATCCTCACCGGTAATGACGGCTCCGACATCTTTGTCTGGAATGAAGGGGATGAGGGTACCCTGGCAACGCCGGCTGTCGATACCGTCACAGACTTCAGCATCGCGCAGGGGGATGCGCTGAACCTGGCGGATCTGCTGCAGGGTGAGCACGATGGCTCGGGTGTTGATGCAGACAACCTTGATCAGTTCCTGAGCTTTAACTGGGATGGTGCCAACACCACGGTTTCCATCGCGCACGATGCGCTCAACAGTGGTGATGTGACGCAGAAGATCGTGCTGCAGGGCGTCGATCTGACGGCAGGTAATACCCTCAGTGACCAGCAGATCATCGACTCGCTGATCCTTGGCAACAACCTGCTGACGGATCAATAGACCCCGCAACGTAACGCTCGCTGGAGAAAGGGCTGACTGGAGTGTCAGCCCTTTTTATATCTGGTATCGGTGGCGTTGTGGCTGGTGCAGGGCGGGGTGGGTCCGCACCACTTTCTTCTCGCGCATCAGGGTTATTAATAGGTGCGTTTTCCGTTAGAATCCTCTGTTTTCCAATGCAACGGGCTTTGCCCCTCAGGGGCGGCAGAGGAACCGGAACGAATGCTGTTCAACAAACTGCCAGATGACTTATTTCTGCCGCTTTCAGGTCAGAATCGCCATATCTATCAGGCGGTTATGCTCGCGCTGGCGGATCTGTTCTTTGATGAAGACCTGATCGATCCCTTCATTCCCAAGGATCTGGTGCGTTCGGCCATCGAGGATGCGGTGGTGCGTCTGGGGGTGCGCCGCTGGGAGCCGGAAGAAGATGAGGACGCCGAGGGTGGTGAGCCACCACGCTCGGCAGCGGAATATGCCAGTCGCGTCTATCGTCGTCTGGTGCAAACCGGCTGGCTCGAAGAAGAGCAGCGCATTTACCGTACCTTTGTGTTGCTGTCGCCATCAATCAGTTACCTGCTGCGCTCCCTGGTCTCCATTGCCAATCTGGAAAAACGCTCCTATGGCGGCGCAGTGCTGAACGTGCTCAGTTCGCTGGAATCGGCCATCAATGATCCGGTCGGGCGCGGAATCACGCTGGCGGAAGCGGCGCAGACGGCGGCGGACTTCAGCGCTCACCTGACCGACATGCTGCTGGGCCTGCGCGAACTCAAGATCAGCCTGGCCGAAACCAATAATGCCCAGGAAATCGTGCGGGGCTTCTTTGACCGTTTCGTGGAAAATATCCTGGTGTCGGACTACAAGACGCTGAAAACCAAGAACAACCCGTTCCGGTTTCGGCGCCAGATCCTGTCGCTGCTGCGCGAGTTGCAGTTCGACAGTCTGCGGCTCGAGAAACTGACGGTGCACTACCAGATGCAGTTTGAAGTCAGCCACGATGAGGCCGAAGCGCGGGTGCATCAGCACATCAATCGCATTATCCGTATCTTCGATTCGGTGGATAAGCGGCTGGCGACCATCGATGATTTCCGTTACCGGCTCGAGAAACGGGTGGCTGATACCGTCAGGTACATGGACAAGACCACGCCGGGCATGGCTGCGCGCCTGTCCCGGGTGATCAGCGAAATCGCACGTCGGCCGGATGATGCAGTGCCGCTGGTCGATACCCTGGAATCCATTGGCTTTCTGTCGCCCTCCAGCGTGCGCTCGCCCATGCGCCGGCGTATCGAGGCGCTGCCCCGGGTGATTCATCAGGCAGAGATTGACCCCGCCGTGCTGGAGCTGCGGCGCCTGTTCAAGGAATACAAGGAGCGTCGCGAAGTGACGCCCGAGCGTATCGATGCCTACCTCGAGAGTAATCTGGGCGCACGCAACAGCCTGGAGGCCGGCGGCTTTCGCATTGAGACGATCGAAGACTACATCTGCTTCAGCTACGTGCGCCATCTGGCCTCTCTGGGCAAGAAGGGCAAAAGCACCATGCAGGCCTACTCGGTCCGCTTCAAGGACAACTATGTCAATGTGGCCGATATGGTTGAGTGTCGAGATTTTGTGATTCAAAGGAAACTATAAATGCTGGGTGATCTGCAGAAAATCATCGGTCGAAGCGACCAGTACAAGGCCGACGACTTTTCCCGCGCGGCGAACCTGCTGCTGGTCAGTCAGTTTCTCTACGCCGAGCGTCCGGGGCACCGCGACAGCTACTTCCTGGTGGCGTCCCATATCGACTACTTCACCAACCTGTTCGAGGCCATCGGCTGGTCGCTGATCTATCAGCCGGACGAGGCTTACCTGGGCGTATTGCCCAAGGGCGAAGAGCGGGTGATGCGCTTGCGCCTTGATGAGTCGCTGCTGCTGCT
>JBFGZM010000161.1:0-8198 GCA_041586815.1 Marinobacterium sp.
GCCGTCAGGACGGAAACGCAAATGGCGTACTGTCCGGCATACCGGCGGACGGCCAGCGCGGAACTTGAGAGGATCGTATTGCGCTGGATGCAGAAGTGCACGGTAGCGGAATCGATACCTGCGAATACGGCGCCCAGATCGTCAAACACAAAGGGGCTCCAACAGGAGCCCCTCTGCAGCTATTCTCTCTATCAAGACGGGAACGCGAACTGCGCGCCTTCCCGCACACCGGCGGACGGCCAGCGCTGCGTGATTGTTTTGCGCTTGGTATAGAAGCGCACGGCATCGGGCCCATAAGCATGCAGATCGCCGAACAGGGAGCGCTTCCAGCCGCCAAAACTGTGATACGCCACCGGGACCGGCAGTGGCACGTTAATACCAACCATTCCCACGAGAATGTTATCGCTGAAGTAGCGTGCTGCCTCACCGTCACGGGTGAAGATGCAGGTGCCGTTGCCATATTCATGGTCATCGATCAGGTCCATCGCCTGCTGCATGGTATCCACCCGCATCACCAGCAGCACCGGGCCGAAGATTTCTTCCTGGTAGCAGGTCATCTCCGGGGTCACCCGGTCGATCAGGGTGCCGCCGACAAAAAAGCCGTTTTCGTAGCCGCTCACCTCAGGCCTGCGACCATCCACCACGATGGTCGCGCCCTGCTCTTGCGCGCTGTTGATAAAACCGACCACCTTTTCCTGGTGTGCCTTGGTGATCACCGGGCCAAAGTCGTTGCTGCTGTCGCTGAAGGCACCAACCTTGAGGCTCTGCATCTGTGCCTGCATCTTGCTGACCAGCGCATCGGCGGCCTCATCGCCCACGGCAACGGCCACCGACAGCGCCATGCAGCGCTCGCCGGACGAGCCAAAAGCGGCACCGGTAAGGGCACTGACGGCATTATCCATATCCGCATCGGGCATGACGATGGCGTGGTTCTTGGCACCGCCCAGGGCCTGGCAACGCTTGCCGTTGGCGCTGGCCTGGCTATAGATATATTCGGCGATGGGGGTGGAGCCGACAAAGCTCACCGCCTGCACGCGCTTGTCCTGCAGCAGGGTATCCACCGCTTCCTTGTCACCATTGACGACATTCAGCACACCGGCGGGCAGACCCGCTTCCATCAACAGCTCGGCAATGAACAGCGTCGAGGACGGATCGCGCTCGGACGGCTTGAGCACAAAGGTATTGCCGCAGGCGATGGCCATCGGATACATCCACAGCGGCACCATGGCCGGGAAGTTGAACGGCGTGATGCCGGCCACCACGCCCAGCGGCTGGAATTCGCTCCAGGAGTCGATCGCCGGCCCCACGTTCTTGCTGTGCTCGCCCTTAAGCAGCTCCGGTGCGCCGCAGGCGTATTCGACGTTCTCGATACCCCGGGACAGCTCACCCATGGCGTCGTGGGAGATCTTGCCGTGCTCTTCGCCGATCAGGCGGCAGATTTCATCGGCGTTGGCTTCCAGCAGTTCCTTGAAGCGGAACATGATACGGGCACGCTTTTGCGCCGGCGTGTTGCGCCAGGCCGGGAAAGCCGCCTGGGCCGCAGCGATGGCCTCTTCCACGGTGGCCTTGCCGGCCAGCAGAACCTGCTTTTCAACCGCACCGGTGGACGGGTTATACACATCCTGGCTTCGACCAGCGTCGGTTTTGGCGGTACCGTTAATCAAATGTCCGATTGTTTTCATGGGCTTACCTCGTAAGTATTTAATGGGTCGCAGTCGGTCAGTCGAGTTCGGCGATTGAGTCGCCCAGGGCGTTAATCACCTGGTCAATCTCATCGCGTTCGACGATAAAGGGCATGCCGAGCTGAATGGTGTCACCGCCATAACGCACATAGAAACCTTTTTCCCAGCACTTCATGGCGATCTCCCAGGGCCGCTTTGCCGGCTCGCCCGGGTGGGCCTCAATCTGCAGCGCACCGGCCAGGCCGTAGTTGCGAATATCACTGATGTAGCGCGTGCCCTTGAGGCTGTGCAGGGCATTCTCGAAGATGGGGCTCATTTCCTTCACCCGGTCGATCAGGTTGTCGTTCTGCAGTACATCCAGCGATGCCAGGGCTGCGGCGCAGGCCACCGGATGACCGGAGTAGGTATAACCGTGGGGCAGCTCCATCATGTACTCGGGCCCGCCCTGCTCCATGAAGGTCTGGTAGATCTCGGTCTTGGCAATCACGGCGCCCATGGGCACGGCGCCGTTGGTCAGCTGCTTGGCAACGTTCATCATGTCCGGCACTACACCAAACTCTTGCGCACCGGTCATGGAACCCATACGGCCGAAACCGGTAATGACCTCATCGAAGATCAGCAGAATATCGTGCTGATCACAGATTTCCCGCAGGCGCTTCAGGTAGCCCACCGGCGGCGGCAGCACCCCGGCAGAACCGGCCATCGGCTCTACAATCACCGCGGCGATATTGGAGGCATCGTGCAGCGCGATCAGTTCGAGCAGCTCATCGGCCCGCTCGGCGCCTTTTTCCGGCATGCCTCGGCTGAACAGGTTCTCTTTCAGTAGCGTGTGGGGCAGATGGTCGGCATCCACACCCTGGCCATAGAGGGCGCGGTTGGCACCGATGCCGCCGAGGCTGAAGCCGCCAAAGTTGACGCCGTGATAGCCCTTGGCGCGGCCGATCAGCTTGGTCTTGGAAGGTTTGCCCTTCTTGCGCCAGTAGGCCCTGGCGATCTTCAGCGAGGTGTCGGCGCTCTCGGAACCGGAACCGGTGAAGAACACATGATCCAGGCCTTTGGGGGTCAGCTCGCGGATACGGTGGGCCAGTTCAAACGCCTTGGGATGGCCATACTGAAACGCCGGCGCATAATCGAGTTCGCGCAGCTGTCTGGACACCGCCTCGGCGATCTCGGGTCGGTTGTGACCCGCACCGCAGGTCCAGAGGCCAGACAGGCCATCGAAAATCCGGCGGCCGTCGGCGGTCTTGTAATAGGCCCCCTCGGCGCCAACGATAATGCGCGGGTCGGCCTTGAACTGACGGTTGGCCGTGTACGGCATCCAGAAAGCATCCAGCTGTTCGGCACTCAGGCCCGCATGGTGTTGGTGCTGCGACTCAGACATGACATACCCCTTGTTATTGATTCGGCGAGCATAGTGACTTGGTATGAATCGAGTGTGCCCAAGCTAAACAGTAAATTAAACACAAATGTATTAACCCTTAGGCAAGTAATTACTTACCTAACAGGAGCTGTTGATTTATCCTGTCTGCGATACCGGAACTCGAGGACTGGCGCCATGAAAACCCGCAAGCCCGTGCTGCCCGGCCAGCTGAGCGATGCCGACCTGCGCCTGCTGCGCATCTACCGCAAGGTGGTGGAGTGCGGCGGCTTTTCCGCCGCCGAGGTGGAGCTGAATATCAGTCGGGCAGCCATCAGCATCGCCATGAATGACCTTGAAAGCCGCCTGGCCCTGCGCCTGTGTCAGCGCGGGCGCAGCGGCTTTTCCCTCACGGCTGAAGGTAGCGAGGTCTACGAGGCAACACTGCAGTTACTGGCAGCGATCGAGGGTTTTCGCACCCGGGTCAATGGCCTGCACGCCCAGCTCAAGGGGGAGCTGAACATCGGCATCACCGACAACCTGGTCACCATGCCGCAGATGCATATCACCAATGCACTGAACGCCCTCAAGCAGCGCGGCGATATCCGCATCAATATCCGCATGATCCCCCCCACCGATATTGAGCTCGGCGTACTGGATGGCCGCCTCCATACCGGCGTGATACCCGCACTGAAAACGCTGCCGGGGCTGCATTACCGCTTGCTGTATGAAGAAGAGTCCCTGCTCTACTGCAGCCACCAGCATGACCTGTTTGAGGCGGCCGCAGGCAGCAACATCACCCGCGAGCAGCTGGCCGCCTGCGACGCGGTGTTGCCCGCCTACGCCCAGACACCACAGATCAAGACCCTGCACGAACCGCTCAAGGCCGCGGCTTCTGCCACCGACCGTGAAGGCATTGCCTTTCTGATTCTCAGCGGGCAGTACATCGGATTTCTGCCTACCCACTATGCCGAACGCTGGATACGTGATGGCCTGATGCGGGCCCTGAATCCAGCCCAGTACCGCTATATCACCCACTACAGCGCCATTACCCGCAAGGGCGCACCCTCGAACCTGGTATTGGAAAGCTATCTGGAAGAACTGGATCAACTGGTACAGGCGGATGCCCCGCAGGCCTGATACAGGCGTTCACAACGGATGACTCGCTTATTATACAGCGGGGCCGAAAAAGAACGGTCGCAGCCGTGCTCCCAGCCAGACACCCGGCAATACCGCGGCAAACCAGAGCCAGCCGTGCAGGCTGGTGGAGGCAATGCCCGACACCAGGGCGCCGATGGTGCAGCCAAAACCAATGCGCGCGCCGTACCCCATCAGCAGGCCACCCAGAATGGCGGCTATCAACGGACCGGGGCGCAGATCCCAGCGCAACGCCCAGCGCCCTGCCGCCAGTGCCGCCCCACAGGCGCCGAGCACCAGCCCGATATCCATCAGGGATGTAACGTCCTGCAGCACGTCACTGGCCAGGGCAGCGGACTGAAACGGCGCCTGCCAGAAAGGCGTACCGGCCGGATCCCAGCCCAGCTGCGTGGCCGCCTTCGCGCCCCAGAGCGCATAAGCCCAGGTGATGCTCCAGGGATGCCCCGCCAGCGCCAGGGTTGCCATGTTCAGCAATGCCAGCCCCAGGGCGCCAGTCCACAAAGGCCAGTGCGCACGGGAACGATTGACCACCGCTGGGCCCAGGCCTGCCAGCCACCAGAGTGTAGCAAGCAGAACCAGCTGCAGCAGTGCCGCCGGCCACCAGCCCAGTGCCTGGCCGAGCAACACTGTGTTCATGCTCGGCAGGCTCTGCCACCAGCCCATCTGCAGACTGGCGCCAAAGGAGCCGGCACAGAACGCCACGATAACCAGCAGCATGCGACCGTTGCCGCCGCCCAGACTATAGAGGGTACCGGAACCACAACCGCCACCCAGCTGCATGCCAACGCCGAACAGAAGGGCCCCCACCACAACCTGTACTCCAACGGGTGCAGCCGCAGGGCCCAGCGCCTGGCCGAATGCCTCGCCCATGGACAGCAGCGGTGCGAATGCCAGTGTCGTGCCGCCGATCAGCATGATGGGGGCACGCAGCGCCCGGGTATCAAACTCCAGTACAAAACGGCGCAGGCTGGCACTGAAGCCGATTTCGGTCAGCACCAGCACCGCCCCCATCAGCAGGCCGATGCCAAAAAGGGCCAGATGCCGTATACCGCTGCCCTGGAGCGCCGCAAACCCCAGCACAGACACCAGCACCAGCCAGCCGCCGCCCCAATACAAGCGGCGAAGCGGGGTCGGTAATGCCGATTGCTGTCTAGTTTGCGGTGGCATCACGGGCAATGGCAGCAAAGACCTCATCCAGCTCCTGCGCCATTTCATCCAGCGCTGGGCTGGCGTAAGGAGCAAAGGTGCTGCTGGGCGTCGACCAGCTCAGGCTCGTGCTGCCATCGGCATTTTCGGTCAGATAGAAGCGCAGCGGCGCCTCGATACCGGCGGCAATGCTGGCATCCAGCATGCGTACAGCGTAATCGTTGCGATATACGCCCACCACCAGGTTGCCGGGGATACTGAGGCCGCGCGACGCCGCCCCCATGCTTGCACTGGCCCGGGTCACTATGGCCATTTCATTCGCCTCAACGGCGGCTTCAAGGCGATCCTGCAATTGCGCAAAATTCAGCGTGCTATCGATGCGACGCATCTCGTCAGCGGCCTGGGCCGGTAATGTCAGTACACTGAACATCAGGGCCAGCAGCAGGCCAGGTTTCACAGACAACAGGGAGAACGAAAGTTTATTCATTAGGCAGACTCCATCTTTGCATAGCTCAAGGGTGAGTGGTGGCGCTGACTAGTTGCAGAGAATCGCCACACCGCGCTGCAATCCGGCAGACGGCTGCAAAATTCTAGGCGCCCTGGCTGATCTGTAGCTGAAAAGCGGACCGAATTGCCCTGTTCCTGCTCGGGCCGCCGAATTGACCCCTGCTGAAAGATCATGTTTCAATCACCGAACGCATAATAATAAAAGTTTTATATATGAATGAAGAGACGGATCCATACAGGGTGCCGGGGCTCGCCCGCGGACTGGCCCTGTTATATACCTTTGACAGCAGCGCCGAGGAGTTGTCGATGGTGGCAATCGCCCGGCGCCTGAACATCAACAGATCCAGCGTTTTCCGGCTGGTACATACGCTGGAAGCCGATGGCTACCTGCAACGCATCGACAACGGCAGCCGCTATCGTCTTGGTGCCCGGGTGCTCGACCTGGGGTTTCGCTTTCTCTCAAGACTCAACTTGCTGGAGCCTGCGCGCCCTGTGATGGAGCGCCTGCGGGATGAGACCGGACTCACGGCCCACCTGAGCGTCCGCGATGGTACCGATGTGCTCTATGTTGATCGCTACCGGCCAGCGGGAAACCGCAGCAGCAATCTCAAGGCCGGTGCCCGCCTTGCCGCCCATGCGACAAGCTCCGGGCAGGTGCAGCTGGCGGCCCTGGCGGACGGACAGATCCGCAGCCTGTTTCACAACGTACGGATGCAGGCCTTCACAGACCAGACCCCCACCAGCGTCGATGTTCTCCTCGAACGGCTGAGGGACGTTCGCCGGCAGCCGGCGGTTCTCAGCTGCGGCCGCTTCGATGCCCGCATCGCCTCCTGCACCGCCCCTGTATACGGGAGTCGGGGCCAGGTACTGGCGGCGCTCTCGGTCAGTTGTCCCCTGGGGGCCGTGTCGCACTCAAGGCTCGAACAGGAAATACGCAGCCACGTCATCACCGCAGCACGGGCGCTTTCCCGCTCAATCAATGGATTTTCCGGCTGAGAACTCAAGGTGCGCAGATAGCACTAATAGCGCTGGCGGCCCGCGAAAAACGCCCCCGCCGGTCACGGGGGCACAAGGAAGGGGAGGAGTACCTTGCGGTGTAGCCGCTAATTAGAAGTGAACATTCAGCCCCACGGCCAGGTTGTCCTTGTCGGATTCCCTGTAGCTGCCGGCCTCGGCCCAAAAATCCAGCCGCTCGTCATGGGTATACCTGACCTGCGCCAGCACCGCGCGGTCTTCCACCAGGGCACCGGAGGTCGGTGCTTCCCGGTCCTGGTAGGACAGCGCATAGCTGAACTTGCCTCGGGTATAGGTACCTGTGATGCCAAAGACATCGAAATCTGCTCCGTTCGCACCCAGGTCGCGGTTCATTTCATAGACACCGGCCAGGCGGAAGCTGTCCCAGTTATAGTGGGACGCCACACGCCAGCGCTTGCGATCGGTTTCCCCCGAACTGACACCGGGCATTTCCTTGTCGAATACGCTCAGGCCCGCGCCCAGCATGAAACGGTCATTCCTGTAGACGACATCCAGGATCTTCAAGTCATCGTCGGTGTCGCTTGCACTCTGCACGCTGGCCAGCACGAACTTGGCATAAAGGTTCTTCCACACCGGCGACTTGTACACCAGTCCGTCCTTGCTCCACTTCGCCTGGGTCCACATCCTCGAGCCGTTTGCGACGGCCGATGGCGTGCTGTCCTGGGTGTTGACCTCGAACACATCCACCGGCGCATAGAACTCATCGTAGGTGCCGGATCTGGCGTCACCGATCGCGAACACACCGTAGGGCGTGATAAAGGCGGCGCTGGCATAGCGCACAAAGATGTCATCATCGTCGTCCCTTATCTGGTTCAGTGCGCTGTAGTACCGGCTTTTGCTGCCATCACCCTCCGCCAGCGGCGCAAAATCGGCCTCCAGCCGGTATGCCAGCCTGATGTCATCCGCCAGCGTGTAGAGGCCGCGCGCCCCCAGAACAGCCCGGGAAATACTGGGCGATGTATCACGCTCGTTACCGATAAAGTCAGCCTCATCGAAGTGCACAATCTGACCACTCAACTGGCCGTACAGGGTGGGCGCCGACGGTTGCGCCAACACAGCAGCAGACGCACAGGCACTCATCAGGGCAACCCCCAGGGTGGAACATTTCATCGACAGGACCTCGGCTCTTTATTGTTAATTGTTTGAATATGAAACCCTTGTTCAAGGCAGAGCCAACCTAAAAGCCTACCTACTAAAAATCAACATTGGTTTCATATACAAAACAAGAACCGCACTGATTGCTGTACAGCACAACCAAAGCCCTATGAAGGGCAAACCCTTTCAATCCCCGCAGCAACAGCATAAAGCAATCA
>JBFGZM010000162.1:0-8093 GCA_041586815.1 Marinobacterium sp.
CTGGATGCCGGCGGTGTGATCGGTCAGGTGGTCGAAGCCAGTCACTATACCAGCCGTGTCATGATGATTACCGATGCACGCCACGCCATTCCGGTGGAAATAAACCGCAACGGTCTGCGTGCCATCGCGCTTGGCAAGGGTGTGTACGACGAAATCGAACTAGAGCATGTGCCCGATACCGCCGATGTCCGGGAGGGCGACCTGCTGATCAGCTCTGGACTGGGGGGGCGTTTTCCCCGCGGCTATCCGGTTGCGGTGGTCACCGGTGTCATTCGAGACCCGGGTCGTCCGTTTTCCCTGGTCACGGCCAAACCCATGGCACGTCTGGACAAGAGTCGACATCTGCTGCTGGTGCGTGGCGCAAGGACGGTTCCGGTAGTGCCGTCGGCATCTGAGGTCGTTGATGAGTGAGGTGCGTCCTGGCGGGTTTCTGATCATTGTCGGAACCTTTCTGGTGGGGCTGACTCTGAGTCAGCTGCCGCTGCCGGTGCAGTTCGAGTGGGTGCGCCCTGAGTGGGTGCCCATGATCCTGATCTACTGGGTGCTGGCCTTGCCGCATCGGGTCAGTATCGGTACCGCCTGGATGCTTGGTCTGACCCTGGATCTGCTCAAGGGCAGTGCGCTGGGGCTTAATGCCCTGGCCCTGACCCTGATCGCCTTTCTGACCCTGCTGATTCACCAGCGTCTGCGGATGTTTCCGTTGTGGAAGCAGGCCACGATGGTGATGGTACTGGTAGGCATCAACCAGCTGACCTTTCACTGGATGCAATCCATTGCCGGCAATACCCGCGACAGCCTGATGTTTATGCTGCCGTCCCTGGTGAGTGCGCTGCTCTGGCCCTGTGTCTTTGTGCTGCTGCGTAGCATTCGACGTACCTTCCGGGTAACCTGATAACAGTGCCTCCAGGCAGCGAGGGGCCGGCCTCACTCTAAGGAATTCGTGCTGATTATGACCACCCTGATACTGGCCTCCGCATCTCCGCGTCGTCGAGAACTGCTGACACAGATAGGTGTGGCCTTTGAGGTCTGTGCGCCTGACCTGGTCGAGCAGCGTCTGGCGGGCGAGGCGCCGCAGAACTACGTGCGCCGCCTGGCACTGGAAAAGGCCCGCGCGGGTTTTGAACTGGGAGCTGGGCGTGGCCCGGCGCTGGGCTCCGATACCGCAGTCATCTGCGACGAGGAAGTCCTCGGCAAGCCCCGGGACGAGTCGGATGCCGTGCGCATGCTGATGCTGTTGTCGGGGCGTCGCCACCAGGTCATGACCGGTGTTGCGCTGGTGGATGCGCAGCGTAGCGAAACGCGGGTCGTGACCACCGAGGTGGAGTTTCGCGTACTGGACGAGACACAGTGCCGGCGCTACTGGGCCAGCGGTGAGCCCCGGGACAAGGCTGGCGCCTACGCTATCCAGGGTCTGGGGGCTGTATTCGTTACGTCTGTCAGTGGCAGCTACTCGTCGGTGGTGGGTTTGCCGCTGGCCGAGACAGCGCAGTTGCTGACACAGTTTGATGTGCCGCTCTGGTACAGCGCTGAACAGGAAAACATGCTCGCGCAGCTTTAGGGGCTGTACGCGACAAGGGTCACCAGGCCCGGCCGTGCATAGAAACGGATCAGGAGATCGGTTTGACGGTCAGCTTAACTGAGAGTTGAAGGAGCAGGCGGTAAGCGATGGGCGAAGAAATTCTGATCAACTTTACGCCAATGGAGACCCGCGTAGCGGTGATCGAGAACGGTGTACCCCAGGAAATCTATATCGAGCGAGCCAAGCGCCGCGGTCTTGTGGGCAACATCTATAACGGCAAGGTGGTGCGCGTACTGCCGGGCATGCAGGCAGCCTTTGTCGATATCGGGCTTGAACGTGCCGCCTTTATTCATGTTGAGGAAGTGCTGGGACAGTCCGCCACATCGGAGGAGCGCAGCAATACCTCCATCGCCCAGGTGCTGCGTGAAGGTCAGGGGCTGCTGGTGCAGGTCACCAAGGACCCCATCGGCACCAAGGGTGCGCGCCTGACGACTCATCTGTCCATACCTTCCCGTTATCTGGTGTACATGCCGGGCAACGAACATATCGGCGTGTCCCAGCGCATCGAGGACAGCGAAGAGCGCGACCGACTGCGTAGCCTGATCGAGTCGCTGGCCGAAGATGCGGGCGAGGAAAGCCGTGGCGGCTTCATTCTGCGCACGGTCGCAGAGGGCGCCAACGAAACCGAGCTGCGTTCCGATCTGCTGTTCCTGTATCGTCTGTGGCGTGCCATTCAGCAAAAGATCGACGGTGCCGGTCTGCCGGAGATTGTCTATGAAGACTTGCCGCTGAACATGCGTGCTCTGCGCGATATGGCTCATGCTGGCGTTGAACGCATCCGTATCGACTCCCGCGAAACCTACCAGAAGGCGCAGGAATTTGTGCAGGCGCTGGTGCCGGAAATCCAGCAAAAACTGGAATATTACCCTGGCGAGCGCCCGATCTTCGATCTGTTCAATGTGGAAGAGGAAATCAAGCGCGGCCTGGGGCGCAAGGTCGAGCTGAAATCCGGTGGTTACCTGATCTTCGACCAGACCGAAGCGATGACCACCGTGGATATCAATACCGGCGCTTTCGTCGGTCACCGCAACCTGGAAGAAACCATCTTCAAGACCAACCTGGAGGCGGCCACGGCCATCGGGCGTCAGCTGCGCCTGCGCAACCTGGGCGGCATCATCATTATCGACTTTATCGATATGGAAGATTCCGACCATCAGCGCCAGGTGTTGCGCACCCTGGAGCGGGTGCTGGAAAAGGACCACGCCAAGTGCAAGGTCACCGGCGTATCCGAACTGGGTCTGGTGGAAATGACCCGCAAGCGCACCCGGGAAAGCCTGGAGCAGGTGCTATGCGATGCCTGTTCCCAGTGCCAGGGGCGTGGCACCATCAAGACGCCCGAGACCGTCTGCTACGAAATATTCCGAGAAATACTGCGCCAGCATCGCGCCTATGACACCGACTCGTATCTGGTACTCGGAGCCCAGGCGGTGGTGGACTACCTGCTCGATGATGCGTCAGAGCATCTGGCGGAACTGGAGGCCTTTATCGGCAAAACGATCCGTTTTCAGGTCGAAACGCTCTACAGTCCAGAGCAGTTCGACGTCGTGCTGCGCTAAGCGGAGCGCGGCGTGAACGTCAGGCTGGGGCGGGTGCTGGGCAGGCTGGGCTGGTTCTGCGCCGGGCTGCTTTTGCTGATTGCCCTGCTGGTGACGCTGCTGCGCCAGTTCCTGCCGGTGGTCAGTGAATATCGCGAGGAACTGACCGGTCTGCTCAGTGAGCAGCTGGGTGTGCCGCTGGATGTTGATGCGATTCAGGCGCAGTGGAACGGCCGCTGGCCACAGCTTGTTGTCAGTGGCCTGCGGGTGTTTGCCGATACCGACGCCGGGCCTGAAGTGCGTGCCCACGTCGACCATCTCAGTATTGAGCTTGATCTGGTCGCTTCTCTGGGCAACTGGATGCCGGTATTTCGCCAGGCGCGGCTGGATGGCCTGCAGTTGACCTGGCGTGAGCGCGGTGGGCGCTGGATGCACCGTCCCGGTGCGGGCGAAGGCGGCAGCGGGCTCAAGGCCGATGCCTGGAACCGAATGCTGGCGCTGGCCATGATTCAGCCGGCGATCTCCATTGCCGATGTTGAGCTGACCCTGTTGCCCGAGTTGGGGGCACCGCGGCTTCTGCGGGCGCCACAGTTACTGCTGCGCAACAGTGCGAGCGAACACCAGCTGGATGGGGCGCTGGTGCTGCCGGCAGCCGGTGACAAGGGTGCGGTTCGCTTTGCCATCGAAACCCGGGGGGACACTGACAACCTGCTCGAAGCTCCATACGACTTTTACCTGTCGCTGGACGAACTGGGCCCCGATCTGCTGAATCTGGAGCTTCTGCCATTTCAAATCGAGCGCCTGCGCGCCAGCACCGAGTTCTGGGGGCGTCTGCGTGCCGGTCAGCTGGACCGTCTGCAGGGCTCTATTGCCGTCGCGGAGTTCTCTGCTACCTCCACTGAGCTGCCCGATATCAGCGATGCCCGCACCGACTTTGCACTGTTGCGCAGCGATGATCGCTATCAGTTGCAGCTAAACCGGCTGGCGCTGAACAGTGCCGGGGCGGAGCTTGTCATACCGCAACTGCTGTTGGAGGCGCTGTGGCAGGATGGGCAGCTCAAGCCGGCTCAGATAGCTGGCTCCGATATTGATCTGGCCCCGCTGGCGCACTGGCTGCACAGTCAGCCCTTCTTGCCCGAGGGGCTCAAGGCGGCGTTACTGCCACTGGCGCCGGCCGGTCAGTTGACGCGCTTTCGCGCCGACTGGCCGGAGAATGACGACTGGCGCGATTTTGAGCTGCAGGCCGATCTCGATCGACTCTCAAGCGAGGCGGCCTGGGGCGCACCCCGTGTCAGTGGCGTAAGCGGGCGCCTGGAGGCCAACCTGCACGGGGGCCGTCTGCATCTGGCGTCCACTGACTTTGAGCTGTTCTTTCCCGACCTCTATGACCGTGGCTGGGCCTACAATCAGGCCGACGGCATCGTGCGCTGGGCGCTGGAATCCGATGCCGTAGTTATCGGCAGTGAGTTGCTGCATCTGACCAATACGTCGGTGTCGGCGGCCGGGCGTTTCAGCATGCGTCTGCCCTATGCCGGTGAAGAGCAGACCGAGCTCACGCTCATGATAGGCATGACCGACAGCGATGCCCTGCAAACCGCCAATTATGTGCCGCCAGACGAGGTGGGCCGCAACCTTTATGACTGGCTGGCCGGTGCGATTCAGGGCGGACACTTGCGTCAGGGAGGCTTCCTGCTGCACGGTGGCACCCGCCGGCTGGAGGATCGCGTGGCGCCGACGGTACAGATGTTCTTCGACGTGGAACAGGCCAGTATGGCCTATCAGCCCGGCTGGCCTGCGGTGAACGACGCCAGTGTTTTCGTTATGCTGCGTGATCGTGCGCTGCTGGTGGAGGTTGAGGATGGGCAGCTGATGGAGTCAAAGGTCGAACATGCCAGGGTTTATCTGCAGGGGCCGGATGCGCCACTGCAGATCGACGGGCAGCTGAACGGGGACGCTGCTGATATTCACCGCCTGCTGATGGAGTCACCGCTGCGGCCACTGGTGGGGGATGAGCTGGCACAGTGGACGCTCAGTGGCCCGGCGCAGACCGCTCTGCGCTTGCACATTCCGCTGGGCGGCAGTGCGCTGCCCGGCGTTGCGGTGGCGACACGCCTGGTCAGTGGGGCACTTGCATCCGAGTCGCTGCGTCTGGCATTTTCCGATCTGCAAGGCGACCTGCACTACAGCACGGCGAAGGGGCTGCGCAGCGAGCGGCTGGATGGCCGGATGCTGGGCCAGCCGGTACGGGCTCAGATCAGCACGCCGGGTACGGCTCCCTGGCGCACCCGCGTCAGCCTTGCCGGTGACCTGCCCATGGCGCAGCTTGCCGACTGGAGCGAGCTGGATATTCTGCAGACGCTGACCGGCAAGGCGTCGTATAACGCCCGCCTGGAGCTGTGCAGCGGGGCCGAAGACTGCAACCGGCTGGTGATCACCAGTGATCTGGCCGGTGTCGATGTGCCCTGGCCGGGTTTGCTGCGCAAGCCGGCCGCCGAACCCCGGTCCCTGTCTCTTGTGGTGGCGTTGAACGAAGGCTTGTTGCGGCTGAATTACGATGAGCGTCTGCGTGCAGTCTTCGGCCTGGTGCCGCCACTGGCGGGGCGCGGGCGTATTACCTTCGGTGGTGGACGGCCGGAGCTGCCGCCTGCTGACGGGCTCTGGGTGGACGGGCGCATTGAGACGATAAGTACCGATGAGCTGGAGGCGTTCGCTCAGCAGCAGGGCTGGCTTGGCGGGCTTGCAGGGGCACCGGCCGCTACCCCTGCATCGGCGGGCGACCTGGCATTGCGGGCACTGGATCTGCAGGTCGGTCGTCTGGATGCGCGCGGCATGGTGTTCGCACAGGCCAGTGTGCACCTGGCCACGCAGCCCTGGCAGCTGTATGTACAGACCTCGGAACTGGATGCCACCCTGGACTGGCCGGCGCAGCAGGGGTTGCCGTACCGGTTGCATGTCAAGGCGTTGCACTTGCCCGAGCCTGAACCCGATCCCATAGCATCAGCATCGGGCGTGGATAGCGCTGCGGCGCCCGAACCGATCGACCTTGGTGACATGCCGGCGGTGGATGTCAGTATCAGCAGTCTCAGCCTGGGCGCGCGCAATATGGGGCAGTGGCAGTTCGCACTGCGCCCCGAGAGCGGGCGGCTGGCGATCGAGGCGATTGAAGGGCGCGTTGGCGGTCTGGAAGTGCGGGGCGAGGGCAGTTGGCGTGAATCGCCGGCGATCAGTACGGAGCTGACACTCAAGCTGCAGGGCGGCGATATTGGTACCCTGCTGGAGGTTTTTGGGGGGGGGCGTGTGCTCAGCTCCGACAGCACGGATGCCTACCTGCAACTGGGCTGGATGCGCCGGCCCTGGGATATTTCCCTGGCCCAGGCGCAGGGTGAGCTGGCCTTCAGACTCGAGGACGGGCGTATTATCGAGAGCGGCGGTGCGAGCAACATCCTGCGCATTTTCGGTATTCTCAACCTGAATAGCCTGGCGCGGCGCTTCAAGCTGGATTTCTCCGATCTGCTGCGAAGCGGTCTGACGTACGACAGCCTGTCGGGTCGCTACCGCTTTGAGCGCGGCAAGGCCCGCACCCTGGAGCCGCTGCGCCTGCAGGGCCCGTCCGCCGACATGACCATGACCGGCAGCCTGGATCTGCTGGCCGAAACAGTGGAGCAGGATATGGAAGTGACGCTGCCGCTAACCAGCAATATCCCATTGGCGGCGGTGCTGCTGGGGGCGCCTCAGGTGGCCGGTGCCGTGTTTCTGATCGACAAGCTGATCGGTGACAAGCTGGAGAAGGTCACCACGATACGTTACCGCGTCTCCGGCGACTGGAATGATCCGGAGGTGTCGGTCATGCGTTCGCAGTCGCCCCAGTAACTTGGTGGTAGCGCCAGGGGAAGGGCAAAGGGTCTAAACGACGCAACGGGAGGTCGATCAAGATGTCAGGCTGTGCAGTGATACAGATGGTGTCCGGGCCAGAGCTCGAGACAAACCTGGCCACGGCGCAACGGCTGGTGCGTGGTGCGGCGGCCGAGGGTGCGCGTCTGGTGGTGTTGCCGGAAAATTTCGCTCTGTTCGATTCCGCGGGACTGCGTACACTGGCCGGGCAGCAGGGATGTGGCGAGCTGCAGCAACGCCTGGGTGCACTGGCGGCGGATTCGGGTGTATGGCTGGTGGCAGGCTCGGTGCCGCTGATGTGGCACCCTGATGGCAGCGAGGTCACTGGCGGGCGGGTGCGTTCCGCCTGCCTGGTGTTCGATGATCAGGGGCAGCAGCGGGCACGTTACGACAAGCGTCATCTGTTTGACGTGGATGTGGCCGATGCACAGCAGAGCTACCGTGAGTCCGGCTATATCGAGCCAGGTCAGCAGATGGTGCTGGTCGATACGCCCTGCGGGCGTCTGGGGTTAAGCATCTGTTATGACCTGCGCTTTGCCGATCACTACCAGCGTCTGCGCGATGCCGGTGCCGAGCTGATCAGCGTGCCCTCGGCCTTTACCGCCGTGACCGGACAGGCACACTGGGAATTGCTGCTTCGTGCCCGGGCGGTGGAGTTCCAGTGTTACCTGCTGGGGGCCAATCAGGGCGGGCAGCATGGCAATGGCCGCGAAACCTGGGGGCACTCCATGATTGTCGATCCCTGGGGAAAGGTCGTCACCGGGATGGCGTTCGGTGAGGGGTGGAGCATTGCTGATATCGACTTGCAGGAGCTGCAGCGCATACGCCAGCGCATGCCGGTGAGCACGCATCGGAAGCGGGCGGTTATCGAATAGCGGCTGGGCGCAAAGAACCAAAAAAGCCGGGGCAGCAAAGAGCAGCTCCGGCTTTTTTGGTTGTGGCTTTGGCCAGGGTCAGCTGGGCTGTTCCGCCAGTTCTCGCAGGTACTTGAAAAGTTTGCGGGCGCTGGCCGGTGGCTTCTGTTGCTGTGCCTCGCGCTGTGCGTTGCGTATCAGCTGGCGCAGATGCTGGATATCGGCGTGGGGGAA
>JBFGZM010000163.1:0-8061 GCA_041586815.1 Marinobacterium sp.
AGCCCCTCCACGCGCAGACCGTGCTGATCCACCCCGGTGGATGGCGGGAGCTGGTATCTCTTTTTTACGACACCTGATAGCGGCGTATCGATCAGAACATCCTGAACCCAGGTCGTGAAAAGCTCGCGGAACTGCACAGGATCGATCAGGGAGAACACACGGTTAAAGGTATTATGCGATGGAATCCCGCCGGGAAGCTGTAAATATTGGCGAAACCAGTCCTCACGCTCGTGGGCGAAGAATTCGATGCCGTTCCAATCATCGGCCCCGCATAGCAGGGCGCAGGTGGTCATGAAAACGATTTCACCCAGGTCATGGGAGCACTTGGCAGGTTGGCGCGGATCTTTGAGCTGCATGATACGGTCGAGTAAGGGTATTTGGGACATGGGTCAAAGCCTGTCAGCATCCCGTTTTCAGCACGGCTGATGCAAGTTGCCGCTCATTCAACTGTATAAAAATCGTTCATGCGTTTGTCCTGCCCTTGGGAGGTGATGGCTTCGTTCAGCATCTGGAATCTGTTACCGGTAAGGTGCTTGCCCCGGGACGGCCAGGACCAAAGGCAAAGGTGTAGCTGGAGTTAAGTATACTGTCCCCGGATTAGCGCTGTTGATAATGCCATGAACATCATGGAAGCCAGACAAGTGGCCAAAGCATTCATCCAAAACAGGGAGCCCAGACAAAAGAAAACCCCGATGACTTGCGTCACCGGGGTTTAAAAAAAAGACTTAAGAAATAATTACTTGTTAGCTTTACGCTCTTTCTCTTCAGCAATAACCTTCTCAGCAACTGAGTTAGGACATGCAGCGTAGTGTGAAAACTCCATAGAGAACTGACCACGACCAGAGGTCATAGTACGCAGAGATCCGATATAACCGAACATCTCAGACAGAGGAACATCCGCCTTGATACGAATGCCTGAACCTGCAGATTCCTGACCTGAGATCATGCCACGACGACGGTTAAGGTCACCGATAACATCACCAACGTGATCTTCAGGGGTGAACACGTCAACCTTCATTACAGGTTCCAGCAGTTGTGGACCCGCTTTAGGCATAGACTGACGGAAAGCACCTTTTGCAGCGATTTCAAAAGCAACCGCAGAGGAGTCAACCGCGTGGAAACCACCATCGTAAAGTTCAATTTCAACGTCAAGTACAGGGAAGCCAGCCAGTGGACCTGTTTCCATCATGCTCTTGAAACCCTTCTCGATAGCCGGGAAGAATTCCTTAGGTACGTTACCACCTACAACTGAAGATAAGAACGTAAAGCCAGTGTTCTGCTCGCCCGGCTTAATACGGTAGTCGATCTTACCGAACTGACCCGAACCACCAGACTGCTTCTTATGTGTATAAGAATCTTCCAGAGGTATAGTGATAGTTTCACGGTAAGCAACCTGTGGCTGGCCTACGATCAGCTCAACGCCGTAGGTACGCTTCAGGATGTCTACTTTAATATCCAGGTGAAGTTCGCCCATTCCTTTAAGGATGGTTTCACCAGAATTTTCGTCAGTTTCAACAATGAAGGTAGGATCTTCCGCAACCATCTTACCGATCGCAATACCCATCTTCTCAGCGCCACCTTTATCTTTAGGTGTAACTGCGATAGAGATTACTGGCTCAGGGAAGACCATCGCTTCAAGTGTACATTCGTGCTTAGGGTCACATAGAGTGTGACCTGTCTGTACGTTTTTCATACCCACAATCGCGATGATGTCACCGGCTTGAGCAGAATCCAGTTCTTTACGCTCATCGGCTTCCATTTCACACATACGACCAATACGCTCAGTTTTACCTGTGAACGAGTTAAGAATCGTGTCGCCTTTCTTCAATTTACCCGAGTAAATACGGATAAAGGTCAGGGCACCGAAACGGTCATCCATGATTTTGAATGCCAGTGCGCGGAAAGGCTCATCAACAGAAACAGTTGCAACTTCACCGGTTGGCTCACCGAACTCATCGGTCAGATCCTGAGGCACAACATCAGTTGGGCTCGGCAGGTAATCAACAACCGCATCCAGAATCAGCTGAATACCTTTGTTCTTGAATGCAGAACCACAGTACGTTGGGAAGAATGTAAGATCACGAGTACCGGTACGGATACAACGCTTGATATCTTCCATAGCCGGTTCTTCACCGTCCATGTAAGCCATCATTAGATCATCATCTAACTCTACCGCTGTTTCGATCAACTGCTCACGGTACATTTCAACATCGTCTACCATGTCGGCTGGGATGTCTTTGATTTCATAGTTTTCAGGCAGACCGGAGTCATCCCAAACCCAAGCTTTGCGCGTCAACAGATCAACAACACCCACGAAGTCATCTTCACGGCCGATAGGAAGAACCATGATGAGTGGCTTGGCAGCCAGTACTTTCTCAACCTGATCTACAACGCGGTGGAAGTCAGCGCCTATACGGTCTAGCTTGTTTACGAAGATGATACGGGAAACGCCCGACTCATCAGCATAACGCCAGTTAGTTTCTGATTGAGGCTCAACACCACCAGAACCACAGAATACACCGATGCCGCCATCCAGTACTTTCAAAGAACGATAAACTTCAACCGTGAAGTCAACGTGCCCCGGTGTATCGATAACGTTCATACGATGATCTTTCCAGAAAGTGGTGATCGCCGCTGACTGTATAGTAATCCCCCGCTCAGCTTCTTGCTCCATGAAGTCAGTCGTGGACTCACCATCGTGAACCTCACCCGTTTTATGGATTTTACCTGTCAGCTTCAGGATACGTTCGGTCGTAGTAGTTTTACCCGCGTCTACGTGGGCGAAAATACCGATGTTACGGTAGTGCGATAAGTCAGACATTTCTTCACTCGAATGTTAGGGGCGTAAAATGCGCGTCATTATACAGTATTTCTAACGTAATTGTGCAAACTTTTTTTAGAAGAAAAGATTTTTTAGATAAAATGGCATATTCTCGCCAAAACGAGCGGGATCTTGCCTTTTTCCAGATGTATCAATTTTTATTTTTACAAACCCAATTTGTAGTGGCTAACAGTCGATAAATATCTAATAAAAGATCGGTTTATATAATTTGCACTCGTTGGAAATTTTTACAATTTAGCCCCTGGCGGTTGGCATTATCGATCCTTTCTAATCTAGATAAAGTTTCACCCCCTTTCCAATTGGGTATTGAATACGGCTCAATAGCCAGCGGCCCAAAAGGTGAGTCCCATTTACAATAATCGAGATATCATCGTGCGTCTGCGCAAGCGCATTCCATCGTTTGAATGTGTGGAGGGTTGTCACGATTGCTGCGGTCCGGTGACGACGTCTTCGGAAGAAATGTCGCGCCTGCCGGTGAGGACAGACGCCGAGCATAATGCGGCACTGGAAGATTTCAGCTGTGTACACCTGGGGCCCAAGGGTTGCGAGGTGTACGGGGAGCGGCCGTTGATCTGCCGGTTGTTTGGTACAACACCCCGTATGCCGTGCCCGAATGGCCGGCGACCGCAGGAGATGATTGACGCCAAGATTGAGGCTCAGGTCCATCACTACATCGCCAACACGCGCCAGGTGCTGGTGCGCAGTTATTCACTGCGCCCTGCAGAGCAAGAGATGGCCGGGCCGCGCTGATTTGTGTTCGCAGATGCGCTGTAGCTTTGGATTTCAGGGGGTGACCGGCGCAAGTTGATCTTCGAGATTGATTGATCACCTTCTTTCAACAATGCGTCAACTGCATCCAGCGGGTGCTTTGGGCGTTATGGAGCCGGGGAGCTTCAGGAAAACATGATTAAACAAATATCTGTAGCAGTAATGACGACTGTATTGATGTTGCCTTCTCCTGTTCACGCTGGTGCAGGTGATTTATCAACCTGTCTTATCGACTCCTTAAATAGAAAGGAAAGAAAGCAACTGGCGCAGTGGATTTACTTTGCCATAGCGGCGCATCCGGAAATGAAAGCGTTCTCAAATGTGTCTGAAGATGAACGCTTGTCAACAGACAAGATCATCGGTCAGCTTGTTAGCCGCTTATTGGTGAATGACTGATCATCTGAGCTGGTTGTAGCTCAGAAAAGAAATCCTTTAGCCATCCAGGAGGCATTTAACCTGGTTGGGCAAGTTGCCATGCAAGAACTCATGAACAGCCAGGAAGTAACAAAGGCACTGACAAATTATGGGCAATACGCTGACCAAACTGCGATAAGTAACCTGTTTGCCAAATAATATGAACTATAAAAACGTTTAAGAGTGATGCACAGGGGTGGTGCTTTCAGCTTTCGTGGCCGATAAAAGGTTACAGGTCTTGTCTTTTTCTTCAGCCTCTCGCTGGAGCAAGGAGAAATGCCAAGAACTGACCTTACCTGACCCTGGGACAGCGTCTGCTGCCGGCATCACTCCAGATGCGGGTCTTGCCCCTTGGCAGACGTCGGTGACGTGCCACTCCCGCGACCTGAGCGACGAACCAAGACGAATGCCGGAAAAACCGGGATAATGGCGGCCATTCAGGGCTGCGGCCCTCCGACTTGTCTACCCGGGTACCCTCGTAATGGAAATCAACGTCAATTTTCTCGACAACCTCAGGCTTGAAGCCAAGTTTGACGACTTCACTGTCATTACCGACCAGCCGATCCGCTACAAGGGTGACGGTTCGGCGCCGAGCCCGTTCGATTATTTCCTCGCGTCCTCGGCGCTCTGCGCAGCCTACTTTGTGCGGGTGTACTGCCTGGCGCGGGACATTCCGACCGACAATATCCGCCTGTCGCAGAACAACATCGTTGACCCGGAAGATCGTTACAACCAGATCTTCAAGATCCAGGTCGAGCTGCCGGAAGACATCTCCGACAAGGATCGCCAGGGCATTCTGCGCTCGATCGAGCGCTGTACGGTCAAGAAGGTGGTGCAAACCGGCCCGCAGTTCCAGATTGAAACCGTGGAAAACCTTGGCCAGGACGCCCAGGCCCTGCTGATGGTCAAGCCCGACAGCGAAACGAGTACCTACATCGAGGGCAAGGACCTGCCGCTGGAGCAGACCATTGCCAACATGACGGCCATTCTGGCGAAGCTGGGCATGAAGATCGAGATCGCGTCCTGGCGCAATATCGTGCCCCATGTGTGGTCGCTGCACATTCGCGATGCCGCATCCCCCATGTGCTTTACCAATGGCAAGGGTGCCACCAAGGAAAGCGCGCTCTGCTCGGCGCTGGGTGAGTTTATCGAGCGCCTGAACTGCAATTTCTTCTACAACGATCAGTTCTTTGGCGAAGACATCGCCAACAGCGCCTTCGTGCATTATCCAAACGAGAAGTGGTTCCAGCCGGGGCCCAAAGACGCGCTGCCAAAGGAAATTCTGGATGACTACTGCCTGGATATCTACAATCGGGACGGCGAGCTGCGCGGCTCACACCTGATTGATACCAATTCCGGCAAGGTGGAGCGCGGTATCTGCTCCCTGCCGTTTGTACGCCAGTCCGACAGCGAAGTGGTGTATTTCCCCTCCAACCTGATCGAGAACCTGTTTCTGAGCAACGGCATGAGTGCGGGCAACACCCTGTACGAAGCGCAGGTGCAGTGCCTGTCGGAAATCTTCGAGCGGGCAGTAAAACGGCAGATCATCGAAGACGAAATTGCGCTGCCGGACGTACCTGCGGATGTGCTCGCCAAGTACCCGGGGCTGGTTGAGGGCATCGAGGCGCTGGAGGCGCAGGGCTTCCCGGTGCTGGTCAAGGATGCGTCCCTCGGCGGCCAGTTCCCGGTGGCCTGCGTCACCCTGATGAACCCCCGAACCGGCGGTGTTTTCGCCTCCTTTGGTGCCCATCCCAGCCTGGAAGTGGCGCTGGAGCGCAGCCTGACCGAACTGCTGCAGGGCCGCAGTTTTGAAGGCCTGAACGATGTGCCGCCGCCCACGTTTAACGGCATGGTGCTGGCGGAGCCGAACAACTTTGTGGAGCATTTCATTGATTCGTCCGGCGTGATTTCCTGGCGTTTCTTCAGCGCAGCCCAGGATTACGAATTTCACGAATGGGATTTCTCCGGCACGAACGAAGAAGAAGCGGCCGTGCTGTTCAACATCCTCAAGGACATGGGCAAAGAGGTCTACACGGCAGTGTATGACGACCTCGGCGCGCCGGTCTGCCGCATCCTGGTACCGGGCTATTCCGAGGTGTACCCGGCGGATGACCTGATCTGGGACAATACCAACAAGGCGCTGGATTACCGCGAAGACATTCTCAATCTGCATGTCCTCAGTGATGACCAGCTGGCCGACCTGGCCGAGCGCCTGGAAGAAAGCCAGCTGGATGACCACAGCGACATCATTACCCTGATCGGCATCGAGTTTGATGAAAATACCGCCTGGGGTCAGCTCACGATCCTTGAGCTCAAGCTGTTGATCAACCTGGCGCTGGAGCAGCACGAAGACGCCCTGGAACGGGTGGAAGCCTTCCTGCAATACAATACCAACACGGTTGAGCGGGGGCTGTTTTACCAGGCGGTGAACGCGGTACTGGAAATCACCCTGGACGATGACCTGGAACTGGGCGACTACCTTGCCAATCTCAAGCGCATGTTTGGCGAAAAAACCATGGAGGCCGTGGTGGGCTCGGTGAATGGGACGGTGCGCTTCCACGGACTGACCCCAACCAATATGCAGCTCGAAGGCCTGGACAAGCACCTGCGCCTGATCGACAGCTACAAAAAGCTGCACTCAGCGCGCGCCGCAACGCTGTAACGCGCTATTGGCGATAGCAAAAAGTGGATGCAGCCAGGAGGCTGTATCCGCAGGTTATTTGTTATTCAAGGCACTCGACCAATAACCTTGCCGCCCTTGCCCGTCGTATTCGCGGCAACATCCGGTCGCCACGGTGCGATTCGCTGCGCTCATCGGCACCCTACAAGGCGGCACGGCTTGCGCAGGTCGGTAATGAGCCTGCGAATTCCGACACCCGCTGCGCAGCTGCGGCTGTCGAGCACAAATCACAAATCACACGACACCGGCCTAAAATGTGACAGCAGAGCAATCTGTCGTTGATGAACACTGATGTTGCCCGGTAGCAGCGGGCACTCTATGCTGGAGCAGGCTGGAGGGTCGTTGGGTGTATGCTGCGCGACGGTTCACTTGGCGGTTATGCGATTTGCAAACACTTTCTAATCTGCGGTCCTGACCCCGTGACGACAATCAGGTAACTACGATGCTAGGCGAAGTGAATGGCTTTCTCGCGGCGAGATCACAGGTTCAGCTTACGCTAGTGTCACTCCTGCTTCTTTCCGCCATAGCGAGCCTGGACTATTTGACAGGGTATGAACTCTCCTTTTCACTGTTCTACCTGATTCCCGTCAGCATTAGTGCCTGGCACTCTGGAAAGCATCTCGGTATAGCTGTCAGCATCGTCTGTGCTGCGACCTGGCTCGCGATAGATTACAGCTCCGGGCAGCGCTACTCGCAATTGGGCATACCCTTCTGGAACGCCTGCGTGCGTTTGGGCTTTTTCATCATTGTTGCACGCCTTCTCTGGCACCTGCGCACGGCGCTCGAATACCAGTCTTCACTGGCAGAACATGATGGTCTTACGGGTATGCTGAATAACCGCTCCTTCAAGCAAAGATGCGCTTCGCTTGCCAGCCTCGCCACACGAAGCGGGCGTCCGATGGTCCTTGGCTATCTCGACCTGGACGATTTCAAGGTCGTCAACGATAGCCTTGGCCATGGAGGCGGAGATGACGTATTGAAAGCGGTCGCGAATATGCTGGGTGAACGTTTGCGAAAGTCCGATATCGTCGGACGCATGGGCGGTGACGAGTTTGCGATACTGCTTCCGGAAACGGATCTTGCCAGCGCTAGAACTATCTTTTCCGAACTGCATGAACGCCTCATGGATCTTGCGACGCAGAATCGTTGGCCGGTTGGTTTTAGCATCGGTGTGGCAGCCTTCCATTATCCCCCTGCAGACCCGGAGGATGCCATGAAATACGCCGATGATCTGATGTACAAGGTAAAGGGCAGTGGCAAGAACAGTATACGTTTCGAGGAGTATTGCGCTGAACCTCATTGCGCCTGAAAAACAGGGGCGCGTTATCCACAGTCACTTTTGGTAATTGGTAATTGG
>JBFGZM010000164.1:0-8018 GCA_041586815.1 Marinobacterium sp.
CACTATCTGCTGGTTCTGACGGGGCTGGGGCTCGCGGTATATTTGCTGCGCATGGGCTGGCGGCTTATTCTGTTCGGCACCTCCTACCGCCTTGGTAACCTGCTGCGGGCGCGCTTTTATCAGCGCCTGACGCGCCAGGGGCAGGCGTTTTACAACGCTCACAATACCGGCGATCTGATGGCCCGCGCCACCAACGATATCGATGCCATTGAGCTGGCCGCCGGCGAGGGAGTGCTGTCGGGGTTCGATGGCCTGCTGACCCTGTTGCTGGTGCTGCTGATGATGTTCGTCGTCATCGACTGGCGCCTGGCACTGGTGGCACTGGTTCCCTTTCCGGTGATGGCGCTGGCGTTCTATCGTATTTCCAGTGCGGTGCATCATCATTTTCAACAGGCGCTGGAGCAGTTTTCCCGTCTCAATGATCGTGCCCAGGAGGCCCTGGCCGGTATCCGGCTGGTCAAGGCCATGGGCCGCGAAACAGTGGAAACCCGCGCATTCTGTGCCATCGCCGAAGAGGCGGCGGCGAGCAACTTCAAAGTCGCGCGCAGTGAAGCCCTGTTCGAACCGGTGATATTCCTGTGCATGGCGGTGGCACTGGCGCTGAGCGTGGGTTTTGGTGCCTGGCTGATCGTGCAGCAGACGCTGAGCGTTGGTGCTCTGGCGAGCTTTATCATGTATCTGGGGCAGCTGATCTGGCCGATGTATGCCTTTGGCTGGCTGCTGAATATCGTCGAGCGCGGCAGCGCTGCGTTCAAGCGGGTGGACAGCCTGCTGCGCCAGCCAGACAGTATCGAGGCGAGCGGTAACCAGCAACCAGCGGGGGCGCAGATTCGGCTGCAGGGGCTGACGTTCAGTTATCCCGACAGCCCGCAACCGGCCCTGCAGCAGATCGACCTGACCCTGGCAGAGGGACAGGTGCTTGGCGTCGTTGGGCCGACCGGCGCAGGCAAGAGCACACTGCTTCAGCTGCTGATGCGGTACTGGGATGTGCAGCAGGGCAGGCTCACAATTGGCGGCGTCGAGGTCGCCGAACTCGAGCTGGCGGCGGTGCGCGGCACTTTTGCCTATGTACCCCAGGATGCCTTTCTGTTCAGTATCAGTATCCGGGACAACATTGCCCTGGCGAGGCCCGATGCCAGTCAGGTGCAGATCGAGGAGGCTGCACGTATCGCCTCGATACATGACGACATCATGGACTTTGCGCAAGGGTACGATACGCCGGTGGGCGAGCGCGGTGTGACACTGTCCGGCGGTCAGCGCCAGCGCCTGGCCATTGCCCGGGCGCTGCTGACCCAAAGCCCGGTGCTGGTTCTGGATGATGCGCTCTCGGCAGTGGATGTAGATACCGAACAGCGCATTCTGGAGCATTTGCGCCGCAATGAGCGTGGTCAAAGCTGCATTCTTGTGAGCCACCGGTTGTCGGCGGTGCGCCATGCCGGAGAAATTCTGGTGCTGTCCCACGGCGCGGTGCTGGAGCGGGGCGATCATGCAGCGCTGCTGGCAGGGGATGGCTGGTACAGCAGAATGTATGCTTATCAAGAGCTGGAAGCGTCGCTGGATGCCCGGGATCAGGAGGGGCAGGCATGACGGCGCCAGAGCGCGACAAGTCGGAAGCGGTGCCAGACAGGCGCGGTGCCTTTCGCCTGCTGAGCGAGTACGTGGTGCGGGACAAGCCTTTGCTGATCAAGGCGCTGCTCCTGCTGCTGCTGGCAACGGCGGCGGACGTGGCGGGCCCCATGCTGCTGAAGGTTTTTATTGATGATCACCTGCTGCAGGACAGTTTCGAGCTGCGGGCACTGCTGGTACTGCTGCTGGGCTATCTGCTGAGTCAGAGCGCCGCAGCCTGGCTGCGCTACCAGCAAACGCTGCGTTTCAGTGACATGGCCCTCGGTGCCGTGCTGGATATCCGCGAGCGGGTTTTCGCCCATGTATTGCGCCTGCCCATGGCGTTTTACGACCGCGCCATGACCGGGCAGCTGGTCAGCCGTATCACCAACGATACCGAGGCCATCAAGGATTTGTACGTGCAGTTCCTGTCGGTGGTGCTGACCAACGTGATTCTGCTGCTGGGCATCATTATTGCGATGGGGCTGCTGAATGTGCAGCTGATGCTGATAGCACTCTGTCTGGTACCCGCGGTGGTGGGCATGATTTACGCCTATCAGCGGCTCAGTGGCGCGGCGGTGGGGCACACACGCCAGCTCAGGTCCGAGATCAATGCCAGCATCAGCGAGTCCATTGCCGGCATGGCGGTGATTCAGGCGGGCAATCAGCAGCAGCGCTTCACGGCGCAGTTCGAGGAGTTGAATAGCCAGTATTACGCAGCCCGAATGCGCACCGTGCGAGCGGGTGCCCTGTTGCTGCGCCCGGCGATCGACCTGTTGAGTGTACTGGTTCTGGTGGCCGTGGTCTGGGGTTTTGGCATCCAGCTTGTCAGCGGTGTCGCCGAGGTTGGCGTGCTTTATGCCTTCCTAAACTACCTGAGTCGTTTCACCGAGCCGCTGGCCGAAATTACCCAGCGCTTTAATCTTTACCAGCAGGCCATGGTCGCCGGTAGTCGCGTACACCAGTTGATACTCGAAGGGGAGCAGCGCTACCAGACCGGCGATGCATGCATCCGCAACGGGGCCATCAGCGTGCGAAACCTGAGCTTCCACTACCAGGCGGGCAAGCCAGTGCTCAGGCAACTGTCGCTGGAGGTTCCGGCCGGTGGCTTTGTCGCCGTGGTGGGACATACCGGCAGCGGCAAGAGTACCCTGCTGAACCTGCTGCTGAACTTCTACACGCCCAGTGGCGGCGAAATACGGCTGGACGATCAGCCGATATCCCGAATAAGTCATGAAGCCCTGCGCAGCGGTATTGGCCTGATTCCACAGGAACCTTTCGTACTGGCCGGCAGCATTCACGACAACATCGACATGGGCCGAAACCTTGGCGAGGCCGCCATCAAGCGCGCCGCGCGCCAGGCCCATCTGCACAGCCTCATCGAGGCCATGCCAGAGGGCTATCAAACGCTGCTGGGGGAGCGGGGGACGCGGCTTTCCACCGGTCAGCGTCAGCAACTGATCATTGCCCGTGCGCTGGCGGCCTCACCGCGTATCCTGCTGCTGGACGAAGCCACGGCAAACGTGGACAGTGAAACCGAGCAGGTGGTGCAGCAGGCGCTGAATGCGTTGCACACCGAGGTGACTCTGGTGGTGGTGGCACATCGGTTATCCACTATTCGCCATGCAGACCGGATACTGGTGCTGTCCCATGGGGAGATCGCCGAAGCCGGCACTCACGCGCAACTGCTGACCAGGCCCGGCGGGCTCTATGCCTCCATGTACCGGTTGCAGCAGCAGGCCCGGCGGGTCGCCGAGGCAGAGGGTGGCTGTTGAACAGGCAACCGGTGCGACAGGCCGCTCTCAGGCCTGATGCGTTGTGGAGCGGTGGCCCAGGTGATCTGCCACCTGGCGCAGTACCGCCCGATCCGGCTCGAACGCCAGCGACTGTTCGGCCCGTGCCAGGGCCAGACGGGCATGTTCGAGGCTGAGACGGCGCATTTCAGCATGGTCGCTGGCCGCAAGTGATGCGAAGGCTTTTTGCAGTCGCAGGGCGACCTCAAGATTGGCCGCACCGTCCCTGGCGATGGGGGTGAAGGCATCATCAAACAGATCCTGCAGTGCCAGTTGTGGTACGGCGACCCGGTCATACAGGGTGTCGCAGCGCTCCTCGTCGCTGACAGGTTTGGCCCAGAGGGCGAACAGCCGTACCAGGGAGCCAATCACATCAATGGCGGTGCCAGGGTCGTTCACCGCCGGTGACAGCGCCCGGCTGGCAATCTCGGCGAGCACAATCAGGCCAAAACGCGGGTCTTCATCAAAGGTGCGATCGGGCTGAACCCGAAAGGCGCAGGCAATCTCGTCGGGGTTCCAGGGGGAGGCAGTGCTGTCCCCGTCAGCGTTGCCGGTTGTCGGGGCCGGTGTGACATGGGCCAGGGCCCGGCCCGGACCGACAAAGCTGCCGGGCAGGCAGGCCAGGCTGATATGCAGCTGCGACGTTTCGGCGATTGCCTGCAGGGCTGCCAGATCGACGATCTGCACATAGCCGATACTGGCGCTGAAAACCGGTTGGGCACCGGGCGCAAGCGGGGCTACCTCGATTCCGCCGAGGGTGCGTGAGCAATGTCTGCGTTCCAGCGCCCGGGCGGCGGCCTGTTCCGCCTTCTTGACGGTGCTGCCCAGGCGGCCGAGGCGGGCGATGGAGTCGACCCAGCGCACGAAGGTCACGATAACGATGGCAAAGACCAGCAGGGTCAGCACAAAAAGGCTGAAGTGCCCCGCCTCGCTGTAGTAGCCATTCTGCACCGCGACCAGCGCGACGATACTGAAAATAAAGGCGCCAATAAAGGCCGAGAGCGCATTCTGGGATTCGTCATCCGAGATGACCAGGCTAAAGGTACGTGGTGTGGCGGTCGTGCTGGCCGACGCATAGGCCGAAACCATGGAGGCAACGGCGAAGGTGGCGATCACCAGCATGCTGGACGAAATAATGCCGAGCAGGTTTTCGATCGAGTCCGATGAAATACCGGGCACCAGGGAGGCGAGGCCGGTGTAGTCGGCCATCTTGGCGACAAAGACCAGCAGTATCGACAACACGCAGATCAGCAGAGGCTTGACCCAGAGCCTCTCGCTGATGCGGTTGAGGAGAAATCTCAGGCGATCATTCATGGCCGGTCATTCCGCAGTTCTCCGTGGCAAATGCCATACCCGCAAAGCGTAGCAGCCTGTGATCCCGCTGTGCTTTTTAATCCTCCTGTTGTGCGTTAACGGCCGGTATGGTCTTGAGATAAGCCGCAATGGCGCTGCGATCGCTGGCGGAGAGCCGGGCAGTGTTTTCCACTACGTCGGCCATGGAGCTGCCCACGACGTCGTATTCGGGGGTGAATCCCGAGGACAGGTATTCGGCGATATCGCGCTCTGTCCAGTCGGCCAGTCCCTTGGCGTGAGGGCTGATATTGGGAATGCTGCCATTGCCATCCGGGTTTGCGGCGCCGCCAAGCCAGCGACTGTAGTCCGTAGCACCCAGAGCATTGCGGGGGGAATGGCACTCGCCGCAGTGCCCTGGACCTTCGACCAGATAGCGGCCACGTAGCAGGGTGGCATCGGTGTCGTCCAGCGCGATGACGGGTTCGGTTCGCAGGTAGAGCAGTTTCCAGAGGCCCAGCCCCCGGCGCAGCGAGAACGGAAAACTGAGTTCATGGGATTCATTGGGCCGGCTCACCGCGGGCAGGGTGTCCATAAAAGCCTTGAGGTCGGCGACATCCTGCACAGACATGCGGCTGTAAGAGCTGTACGGAAAGGCCGGGTAGTAGTGCTGTCCCTGGGGGGACACGCCCTTGAGCAGGGCGGTGGCAAAGTCTGCATCCGACCAGCTGCCGATACCGGTAGCGATGTCGGGGCTGATATTGGGCGCGACAAAGGTACCAAAGTCGGTGACGAAGCGCTGGCCGCCACCGAGCGGAGGGATACTGTCGGCATCGGTCTGTTCGTAGTCCGCGGGCTTGTGGCAGGAGGCACAGCCACCGACATGAAAAATCGTCGCGCCGCGCTCAGGATTTCCCGGCACCGAGGCCAGGGCATTTGCGGATATGGCGGTTTGGGGGGCGCTGAGCAGCCAGAGGCTGGCGGCCGTGCCCGCTGCTGCCAACAGGGCAACGCTCAAGCACAGTTTCATGGTGGTTTTTCCTGTAGTGCCTGGCAAGGTCGGTACCTGTTGCAGATGCCCGCGGTCAAAAGCCGGGGCATTCTGTCAGGCAGGCACGGGTACTTGTGTGACTTAGTTGTCGTCTTTTTTGGCGCGGAAATCCGTGTGACAGCCCTTGCAGCCATCACCTACTGCTTTCATGCCGCCCCGAAGGCTGTTGAGGTCTGTGCCGGCAACGGTGGCAAAGGTTTCCAGTGCCGCGGTGAGGTCTTCCTGCTTTTCAACCACCTTGGGGTAGGTGCTCCACA
Organism: Marinobacterium sp.; assembly: GCA_041586815.1. Classification (GTDB taxonomy): domain Bacteria; phylum Pseudomonadota; class Gammaproteobacteria; order Pseudomonadales; family Balneatricaceae; genus Marinobacterium_A. The sequence goes on from JBFGZM010000164.1 coordinate 5,997, forward strand.
TTTCAGGCAGAGCGCGGGTCTTTTCTTCAAGGCCAGCGTCCGCATTGCTGCTGCCCTCGGGCCACATCTGGCTGTTATTCATCTTGGCCAGGGCCAGCAGGTTCTGGGCCGCGCTGTCCGCGAGCTGGGCGTCATATTCGGTATTGCCCTTGGCCATTTCGCCAACGATTCCGAGGTTGAATGCATACAGCTGCATAAAGGACTGGCGGGCTTCAATGACCTTTTCGACCTCCTGTGCAAACACAGCGCCGCTGCCCAGGGCGGATACCGTTACCAGGCCTGCGACAATTCCCTTTAGTTTGATCATGCGTGCTCTCCGAGGATTGATGGGGGCTATTGGCCCCGTGGAATGACTACAGCCAAAACTACATCGAAACGCGGAAAAGTCCCAGCCCCCATTCACAATGAATTGGTATCTGCCTTTCAGGCCGCCGTCCATTGTTTCATTCTGGCCTCGGATATTTCCACGGCGGCGTCGCTGAAGGTATCCGGATTACGAATGATGACGGCTTCCAGCGCAAAGTCCGCCAGGCCCATGTCAACCAGGGTGCTGTAACCTTCGGGATCGGCGGGGCGGTTGAGTGCGCGGTCAACGGCGCTGATGATGCCGTGGCGCTTGATCAGCTGCCAGGTGCTGGAGGCGCGGGTCTTCTTGCCATTCCTGGCGCTGAGCACTTCTTCATAGGCATAGATGGCGCCAACGGCTTCCTTTTCGACTTCGGACTCGGCGCCGTAGGCTTCGGCCCGCAACTGTACGGCCCACTGCCTTGCTTCCAGTGCCAGATCATCGCGGCCGCGGTCGGCGCAGTTTTTGGCGAAAATTTCACATTTCTCCGGCGTCTTTATATTCGTGACTCGATCGTCCATAGGTTATTTACCCTCTGTTGGCAGGTGCCGACAAGGGCGTCGGCAGGGCTGCATCAGCCGCTGCAAAGGAGCAGGCCGTATTCGTGATTGAACGTTGGCACTGTTTCACTATACGGCTATTGGGCGGGTAATGCAGCTTGAGTGGCGCCGGCGGCGGGCTGGAAAACTTTCATTGTATCCGCCGCAGAACTAATTTGGATTCGTGCAATCTATTGAATCTGCACCGGTATTTAACCTGCTGTACGGAGCCTGGAACGGACGTGAAGGCGTTACTTTACACCCTGACATTACTGCTGTTTTCCCTCGGCGCGGGTGCGTCCGAGCAGGGGACTGGCGAGGCGGTGCCGGTCAGTCATATCGATATCGGTGCCCTGTCGGCCGTGATTGATCCGGTGCCAGTGAACGGTGCTGACCGGGCCCTGATGGTGGCGGTATTATCCACCTGGCTTGATGTGCCCTGCGGCCTGCCGGGGGCCCCATGTCCTTCTGGCGGCGGTTGGGCGACAAGCGCTCTCCATGCCATACGTGCTCCCCCTTCAGGCACCGTTTTCCTCTGGATTGGCTAAAACAACTGAACTTCTCTTTTACGGAATACCAGATTATCGGGGCGATACTGGCGCGCCTGCGCGTCGCTTCCCCGGGGGGACTCTATGATTACTTCAACCCTGTTTCGTCATGGTGTGAGCGATGCTCGAGCCAAGCAGCAAATCAGCCACCGGCTGCAACGCATAGCGGAGACAGCGCCCGAAGTGACCCGCATCAATATAGTATTGGACCAGGTGCCCTATGGCGGGCGTCCGAAGCACCTTTACCAGTGTCACATATCGATGCGCACTGCCGGGCGCAAGCAGAGTGATGTTTACGTCAGCAATGGCTCAATTGGCCTTGCTGTCGCGGATGCCTTTGATCAGCTTGGCAGTTTGATCAGACACTCGGAGTGCCGGACCTGGTAACGGCACGAACCCTTTATCGCACAGGAGGACCATTCACAATGGCGCATACTATCAGATACATGCTGATTCTGGTGCTGAGCACCCTGTCGGGCTGGAGCCTGGCAGGCTTGCCAATGACCGACGGCCAGGGACGCGAGCTACCCTCGCTGGCACCCATGCTGGAGAAGGTGAATCCGGCGGTGGTAAATATCGCCACCTATAC
>JBFGZM010000165.1:0-8000 GCA_041586815.1 Marinobacterium sp.
AATACACCGGCACCAATACCGGCATAATCATCCGCCTGCTCCGTGCGACAGCTAACCCAGACATGCCCGGCACAGTCACGCAGCCGCGCCGCCAGGTGTTCAATCATCGGGCGACCGGCGAGACGCAGCAATCCCTTGTCGCAACCTCCCATTCGCCGGCCTTCACCACCGGCCAGAATCAGCGCATCCAGCTTCACATCCAACCCCTGTTACCCAATTAGAAAGCACCTAGACAGAAGCCCGCAGGAATCGCGGCCAGTGCATCGATTCGCGACCTTATACCAGCCCCTTGTGTGACTCAAGTCCCCTGGACAGGATGCCCGAAAAGGCGCTGTCGCACGCGCTTGAGCTGTCTTGCCTCATAGGCTGTGTGCGTGGCGTCACCACTGAGGGTCGCCTCCCAGGCATGGCAGTCCAGCAGCTGTATCTCGTAGGGATAGATGCTGCGCCGGCCATCCGGCAGCCGCACGATCAGGCGCTCGACAAACTTGAACATGCGAAAAGCACGGTCGCTGAACGGGTTGTTACCGGACATTTCCGGAGATGGCAGCATGGCCCCGGCCGGTTGCTCAACGATAAAGGGCGGCGCACTGACGCCATAAAGCCGATGGATTTCATCGAGTTCGGCAAGGGAGTTGCGGCTGCGTTCGGGCAACTGGTTGGCAAACATGATGATATTGCGACTACGCAGGAACTTGATCAGCAGCACCGCCGAGAAGATATCATGGGTGACCAGCCTCACCCCCAGGCGATCGAACACTTCCAGCGCCAGGTTGCCGGGCTTGTGGAGCAACTTCGTCATGATGCGCTCAAACGGCTTTTCATCCTTGATATGAAAGTCAACCAGCGGAATCTTGCAGTGCTCATCACCGATCCACTGCTGCCCCGATTGCTCAAACAGGAACGGCAAAAAGCGCGCCTTGACGTTCTGCAATGCGGCCTGATGCGCTTCAACATCCTGGCTGAACAGCGCATGGGTGGTGCAATGCAACACCTTGAGCAACACACAGGGCCAGTTGGGCCACTCGCCAGTCGGTGGCCGGGCTGCAGCCGCCAGCAGATCCTCGATGGGCATGCTGCGCCAGGGCTCCGGCACGGTGCCGAGCCACTGCCAGGGCAGCACGACCTCATCCAGATAGCGAATGGCCCGGGCATGGATCTGCTCCATGGCGCGACAGTCGACAGCATCCGTGAGATCAAAGCCGTACGCCTGCAGAAAACGGACGACGGATTTTTCATCAGCGACCGGCAACTGTTGCAGGTCCACCACAGAGCGACCGCCGATCAGGGTTTCCAGCGTAGACCAGGGAATATCCAGCTCCGCTGCACTGCTGAGCCGGGGCACCAGGCTTGGCCCCTCTTCGCGTTTTGCCATTGAATCCGTCCATTTACAGCCAGATACCTCACCATGCTGCCGATCCCCCATGCTGTCAAGCGCGCAAAAACTGAGGCAGGGCCAAGCTTTACGTTAAGGTAAAGCTAACGTATAAATAGGTACATTCCCTTATCGCCACCAACCTGCGGAGCCCGTCATGGATCTGTCACTGACCGAAGAACAAAGCCTGATTCAGGATACGGCACGCCGATTCGCCCAAACGGAGCTGGCGCCCGTGGCCGCAGAACTCGATCGCAACGCCAACCATGACATGCTCAAGCAGCATTGCGCCAAGCTCGCCGAGCTTGGGTTCATGGGCCTTAATATCGACAGCGAGTACGGCGGTACCGAAGCCGGCGTCGTCGCTTTCAGCCTCGCCATCACCGAAATTGCCAAGGCCTGCGCCTCCACCGCCGTCACCATGTCGGTCACCAATATGGTGGCGGAGGTGATACAGGCTGTTGGCAGCGACGCACAGAAAGCGAATGTTCTGCCCAAACTGTGCAGCGGCGAGTACCTCAGCGGCAGTTTCTGCCTGACTGAAGCCGGCGCAGGCTCAGACCCCGCCTCCATGAGGACCCGGGCCGAGAAAACCGCCACGGGCTGGCGCCTCAATGGCTCCAAGCAGTGGATCACCAGCGCGGAGTTTGCCGGCATTTTTGTGGTCTGGGCTGTTACCGCCCCTGATGCACCCAAAGGCAAAGGCATCAGCTGCTTTCTGGTAGATGCCGCGACGGCCGGCATCCAGATTGGGCCCGCCGAGCACAAGATGGGGCAGTGCGGCTCCGCCACCAACGAAGTGCATTTTGATAGCGTGGACATTCCGGAGGACGCCCTGCTGGGCAAGCTTAACGACGGCTTTCGCATCGCCGTCTCCGAGCTTGCCGGCGGGCGCATCGGTGTCGGCTCCCTGGCGCTGGGGATCGGCCTGGCCGCCATGGATTATGCCACTCGCTATGCCACGGAGCGCAAGCAGTTTGGCCAGGCCATCAGTGACTTTCAGGGGCTGCAGTGGATCATCGCCGATCGCGCCACCGAGCTCGAAGCCGCGCGCCTGCTGCTGATGAACGCAGCCGATCGCAAGGAAAAAGGCCAGAGCTTTGCCCGGGAAGCCTCGATGGCCAAGCTGTTCGCCAGCGAGAAGGCCAACCAGGCCTGCTACAGCGCCCTGCAGCTGCTCGGCGGCTACGGTTACATGTGCGAATACCCGCTGGAGCGCATGACCCGGGATGCCCGCATCACCAGCATTTACGAGGGCACCAGCGAAGTACAGCGCATCGTTATCGCCCGGGACATACTGCGCCAGTACGTTAAATGAACGCCGCTCTCGCGCCCTTCACCTTATACGCTCAAGGCGCAGCACTGGCCTGAACATCTCGGGGCCGCTCACCGAACAGGCGCTTGAACTCGCGGCTGAACTGGGACGGGCTGCTGTAACCCACTCGGTAGGAGGTATCACTGGCCTGACTGCCACTGAGCAGCAGCGTGCGGGCACGGTGCAGACGCAGATTCTTGACGAACTGCATCGGCGACATCGATGTAGCCTGCTTGAAGTGCTCATGCAGTGATGACGCGCTCATGCCGGCAAAGCGGGAGATCCCGTCGATATCCAGCGGCTCATGGAAATTGGCTTCAATGTAATGCACCACCGGGGCAATGCGGTTGGCGCCGGCGTAGCTGGTGACACAGTTGCGCAGCAGATAACCATAAGGCCCCTTGAGTACCTCGTAAAAAATCTGGCGCTGCAGCACGGGCGCCAGCACGGCGCGGTCCACCGGGTCATCCAGCGCTTCCAGCAACTGCACAAAGCCCTGCTGCAAGCGCGGGTTCAACGCAGTGGCACTGATAACCTGCTTCACATCCCCGGCGACAGGCAGCGACCCCAGCGCCTCCATTTCCTGTATCAGCATGCCAACCATGTCCCGGTCCACCGCCAGGCTCAACCCCAGGTAGGGCGCATCGGCGCAGGCCCCTAGCAGCTCCACATCCACCGGCAGTGTCAGGGAGCTGATCAGGTAGTTGTCCGGATCATAGGTGCAGACCTGCTCGCCGTAATAGATACGCTTGTGACCCTGGGCAATCACACAGATCGATGGCTCATACACCGCCGGCAAGCGCGGCAGTTCACCATCCTGGCGATACAGCACAAGCCCGTCCAGGTCCGTAGCCTGCGCGCCACTGCTGGTACAGCGCGCAGCTATGGCCTTTGGCAACCCCGATCCCGCACTCATCGAAACCTCCTGTAATCTAAACTGTTCGAAGTATGCCCTTCCCGGGCACCGCGACGCTACGTAACAAAACGAGTTCTGGAGCTTTAGGCAAGTAGTTCGGATGATCTCGCTATCGCTTCATCGCCGCTGGCGCCTAAATTACCCACTTCGCCCGCACAGGAGAATCCCATGCCCGTTACAATCCAGGTCAACGGTGCCAGCCACACGCTGGACACCACACCCGACACGCCCCTGCTCTGGGCCCTTCGCGACCACGTACACCTCACCGGCACGAAATTCGGCTGCGGCATGGCCATGTGTGGCGCCTGCACCGTGCATGTCGATGGCCAGCCGACCCGCTCCTGCGTCACGCCGGTATCTGCCGTGCAGGGCAAGGCCATTACCACGATCGAGGGCATCGAGTCGGTTGTCGCCAAGGCGATTCAGGCGGCCTGGACAGAACTTGAAGTCCCCCAGTGCGGCTACTGCCAGTCAGGTCAGATAATGTCCGCCACCGCCCTGCTGGAGAAAAACCGCCAGCCCAGCGACGCCGACATAGATGCCGCCATGGCAGGCAATATCTGCCGCTGCGCCACCTATGTCCGCATCCGCAGTGCCATCAAGCAAGCCGCCGAACAGCTGGCATAGGGGGAATCCTGATGCGTAGAATTACCCAAAACAAGCCCCGTACCCAGGGCACCAGCCGCCGCGACTTCCTGAAACTCGTCACCACGGCAGGCGCCGGACTTACCCTGGCCATGAACCTGCCCCTGGCGATGGCCGCAGACACCGCTGCGTCAGTGGCCGCAGGCGATTTCGAGCCCAATGCCTTTGTACGCATCGGCACCGATGGCCGAGTCACTATCCTGATGAAACACCTTGAGATGGGTCAGGGTACCTTCACTGGCCTCGCGACCCTGGTGGCGGAAGAACTCGATGCCGACTGGTCACAGGTCGTCGCAGAGGGCGCGCCAGCCGATGCCTCGCGCTACAACAACCTGCTGTTTGGCACCGTGCAGGGCACCGGCGGCAGTACCGCCATGGCCAACGCCTTTATCCAGATGCGCACCGCCGGCGCGACCGCACGGGCCATGCTGATTGGCGCCGCCGCGCAGCGCTGGCAAGTTCCCGCCGCCGAAATACAGGTGAAGCAGGGCCTTCTCAGCCATGCCGCCTCCGGCAAAAGCGCAGGCTTTGGCGAGCTGGCAGCGCTCGCCGCCCAGCAGGCGATTCCGGATGCGCAGTCCCTGCGCCTGAAAGACCCGGCGGATTTTGCCTACATAGGCCAGTCGTTGCCACGGCTCGATCGCGGCAAAACCGACGGTAGCGCCCAGTTCACCCAGGATGTGCAACTGGACGGCATGCTGACGGCCCTGGTCGCCCACCCGCCGCGCTTTGGCGCCAGTGTCAAACAGTATGACGCCAACAAGGCGCTGGCATCGCCGGGTGTCGTCGATGTGGTGCAGATCCCCAGTGGCATAGCGGTGCTGGCAAAAGATTTCTGGAGCGCCAAGAAAGGCCGTGACCTGCTGGACGTTGAATGGGACGAAAGCGCAGCCTTTAAAGCCAGCAGTGATGACATGCAGCGGGAGTACCGCGCGCTGGCTGAGCAGCCCGGCGCCGTCGCCCGCGCCGATGGCGACGCCACCACGGCGCTGGCCAATGCCGCTACGGTGGTAGAAGCGGTATTCGAAATGCCCTACCTGGCCCATGCGGCCATGGAACCCATGAACGCGGTAGTGCTGGTCAACGATACCGGCTGTGAAATATGGAATGGCGAGCAGTTCCAGAGCATTGACCAGAACGTCGTCGCCTCGGCTCTGGGACTCAAGCCCGAACAGGTCAGGATCAACATGCTGTTCGCCGGTGGCAGCTTTGGCCGGCGTGCCAACCCCCATGGGGACTATGTGCTCGAAGCCGCCCTGATTGCAAAAGCCAAGCGCGGCACGCCGGTGAAGCTGGTCTGGACCCGCGAAGACGACACCCGCGCAGGCCATTACCGGCCGATGTATGTGCACAAAGTTCGCGCCGGCCTGGATGCCAGCGGAAACCCTGTTGCCTGGGAGCAACGTATCGTCGGCCAGTCCATCATGCAGGGGACCATGTTCGAGGGCTTTGCGATCAAGGAGGGTATCGACTCGACATCCGTTGAGGGGGCAGCCGGCCTGCCCTACCAGATCCCGAACCTGCAGGTTGAACTGCACAGCGTGGAACAGCCGGTTCCGGTGCAATGGTGGCGCTCGGTAGGCCACAGCCACACCGCTTTTTCGACCGAAGTCATCATTGATGAACTGGCACGGGCAGCAAAACAGGACCCGGTGGACTTTCGCCTCAAGCTGCTCAGCCAGCATCCTCGCCATCACGCCGTACTGAAAATGGCGGCCGAAAAAGCCGGCTGGGGCGCAGAACTGCCCAAAGGCTGGGGCCGGGGTGTCGCCGTGCACGAATCCTTTAACAGCTTCGTCGCCCAGGTGGCCGAGGTGTCGGTACAGGACAATGGCAGCTTCAAGGTCGAGCGCGTCATCTGCGTGGTGGACTGCGGCGTAGCCATCAATCCCGACATCATTCGCGCCCAGATGGAAGGCGGCATCGGCTTTGGCCTGTCTGCGGCCCTGTTGAGCGAAATCACCCTGGATGATGGCAAGGTCGTGCAGTCCAACTTCCACGATTTCCAGGTACTGCGCATCAATCAGATGCCGGCAGTCGAGGTGCATATCATGCCCTCGGCAGAACCGCCTACGGGCGTGGGCGAACCCGGCACACCGCCGATCGCACCGGCGGTCGCCAATGCGCTCAGCTCTGTTACAGGCCAGCGTTTTTCGCGCCTGCCCCTGAAACTCAGCAGCTAAACCCCAAGCCTGGGCGCCTGCTGGCGCCCAGGCTTCCCCCTATTTTTCTGTTTGCGGATACCGAGCGTTTACGATGGCAAATGACCTTTCTCACCTGTTGCAGCAGTGGTACCCAGAGCGAGACAGTGCCGACTGGGTACTGGGAACCGTTTACCGGACCGAGGGTCCCTGCTACCGCAAGCCCGGCGCCACCATGCTGTTCAACAGCCTGGGGCAGCAGTTCGGGCTGCTTAGCGGCGGCTGCCTGGAATCCGATATTCACCGCCATGCCCGCCAGGTCATGCACAGCCACACAGCCATGACACTCTGCTACGACGGCAGCGACGAAGACGACCTGTCATATCAGCTGGGCATTGGCTGTGGCGGTACCGTGCATATCCTGCTGCAACCCATTCTGGCGCAGCAGCACTACCTGCAACTCGACGCCCTGTACCAGGCGCTCGAAAAGCGCGCGGGGGGCTACCTGTACCAGCGTATTCCCGATACTGCTGGCCAGGTGGAAAGCCGCTTTATTGCGGCAAAAGTGCACGGTGACAATATGGCTCCGGTATCCCGCCTGGTCATGGAAGCCGGCCAGCAATGGCTGGCAACACGGATCCGCCCCGCCCCCCATCTGCTGATTGCCGGCGGCGGCCTCGATGCACGCCCGCTGGTCGCCATGGCGCACCAGCTAGGGTGGCACACCAGCCTGTGGGACCCGCGCCCCGCCAACGCCAGGCGCGAACACTTTCCCGCCGCCGACCGTATTATCCAGACCCCGGTCGATGGCCTCACCGACTATGCCCGTACCGAGCGAGTCGATGCCGCCGTATTGATGACACACAACATCGGCCTTGATGCCGCCGCCCTGGGTGCACTCAACAATACTCCACTGCGCTATTGCGCCCTGCTGGGCCCACGCCACCGCCGCGCCCAGGTACTGCAGGCAGCGGGCTTGAGCGAAGCCCGACTCACCACCCCTGTCGCCGGCCCCGCCGGACTCGATATCGGCGCCGAACTGCCCGAAAGCATCGCCCTGGCCATCCTCGCCGAATGCCACGCCCAGCTACACCAGCGCAGCGCCCGCTCCCTTAGCAACCCCGCATAGCCCTTTCGTAGCACCACTTCGTTGCGATTCAGAGGAACCAAACCGGCGCCTGCTTTGCCTTTCCAAAAGCCACACAAAGGCCTGAAGACTTTCAACTTCAGGCCTTTTTCGCAAAACTGAAAACCACACACTAGCGATCTTTGAATACGGGGGCGGGGGCCCCATTTGGACACGGGTTCGTAAAAAACAGGGAAGCTCGGATCGTTCGTTAAGCCAGGTTGCGATGAGTTGCAGGTTCAGTCTCGGCCCAAGCCGGCCGTAGATCGGTTGCTCATTCGCCTCAGCGCAGCTTTGCCACGGCTGCCTTTCACTTGCCCTTCAGCAACAACGGATATCATGCAGATACGTCAGAGACACTGCTAAGCTCAGGCGCCAGCAACTGATCATTAGGACCGACCGCGTACCGCCTCCAGCGTCGCCTTTGCCTCTTGCGCCAGTATATCAGCGACAACCATCGCGATCCTCGGCAGAGTGCGATG
>JBFGZM010000166.1:0-7945 GCA_041586815.1 Marinobacterium sp.
CCCGGATTCACGATTTGCCCCCCGCACACGACGGGCACATTGATCTCGATCGGCGTCGTGCGGCCGGACTCGGCCGAGTGTGCCGAACGCGGCGAAACTGAACGCGAAGCGATAGGAAATTCAAGCAGTTTCGATTCATCCGTATCCCGCGCCGATCCGTCGATCACCGCACCTGCCACCCCCGCTGCGCGGGCAAGCCCGGACATAAGCCCCCCCCAGATTGAGGTATTGGGCGTGCCGTCAGCATCAATCACTATCACATCACCGGGCTGGGCAATATCGAAAATCGGCAGACAATCGACGATGTCACCGGGCTTCAGCTTTACGGTCAGAGCGGTGCCGATAAACGGCTTATTGATGCTGCGAAACTTGATCTCATGATCCATGACGCCATCCCGTTTCTGGGCATCGCTGAACACAGCCGACACACTCAAGACGGTACTCATCTCACGACAGCGCGCCACCAGATCATTATTCACTGCCGGACGGGGATTGATGATTTTACGATCGTAATTCATTATTCGTTTCCTATTAATTCTGAAGACTTGCGGCGAGCTGTTGCCGCTTTGTGAGGTACCTTCAGAGTCACGGGTTTCATTGATGCACTATTGAACAGTGATATCGCCTATGGTCAGCCCCTCCCCGCATGATCCTCAGACGCATTTTTACGACTGTTATTAACCTGACGGACAAAGAGGTTCCCCCCTACTTGTCCGTCAGGTCATAACTCTTTAGCCCAAAAAATGGGTACAGGTGCGCAGACTTGCTGGCCTTCTTGGGGGCGAAGAGGTGGCGTTCACATTGACCTGCAGCCAATGGTGAAGCCCCTGTTTCATGGACGCTAAGGCGTTCCGCCTGGCGCATGGCTGCGGGTACGGACAACAGGCCTAGTTGGCCCGGTTCGCTGCACTATTGCGTGCATACGCCTGGCTTCCCGTCACCCGATCCATTTTTGCGCTGGTTGAAGGCACTCCTGACACTGCCAAGAATAATGCTGCCCCACACCAGTAACGCAAGTGCCCCCAATGCCATCGCAATGGGTCGATCAAACAACATCGATAGATCACCGTTACTCTTGATCATCGATCGCATGAAATTGCTCTCGACCACAGGCCCAAGGATGACCGCCAGTATCATCGGGCCGATCGGAAAGCCATTCTCCGTCATGACATATGCCAGCAGTCCCAGCACGAGCATCAAGCCCACGTCGAGCAAGCTGTTATTCGCGGCATAGGCGCCGACAATGCAGAACAGCAAGATCAATGGATAAAGTACTGATGTCGGCAGTGCCAGCAGGTGCCGGGTACTCTTCACGGCCAGCAGCCCCAGCGGCAGCAGCAACAGGTTGGCCAGCAGGAAAACGAGGAAGATGGCCATAACCAATGTGCTATCAGTGGTAAAGACATCGGGCCCTGGCGTTATCCCTTTCATCATTAACACGCCAATGATAATTGCGGTTATGGTGTCCCCCGGAATACCGAATACCAGTGCGGGCACATAGGCCCCGGCCAGGGCCGCATTGTTGGCCGAGCTGGCAGCAACCAAGCCTTCCGGATGACCGGTGCCAAACTTCTCCGGCGTGCGTGAAAAACGCCGCGCCAGCGCATAGCCGACCCAGGACGCAATATCCGCCCCGGCACCCGGTAGGGCACCTATTACAGTGCCCAGCAGACCGCCGCGCATCACACCGCCCTTGTATTTCCACATCAAAGAGCAGGCGCCCCTGAAAGGATTGCCCACCTCGGGTACCTGGGGTATGACGTCCCGACCGATCTCCGGCAGGCGCCGCAGGATCTCGGTGACCGCAAATAGACCGATCAGGACAGGTAGAATAGAAATCCCTCCGATCAGCTCTGATACCCCGAAGGTGAAACGAACCTGCCCCGACACGGCGTCCATACCCACCATCGAGATCATCAGACCAAGCAGCATCGACAGCGCACCTTTGAGCGGTACCCCACCGGAAACCAGCACGGCACAGGACAACCCCAACAGTGCCAGCCAGAAATATTCGTCACTGGTAAAACTCAGTGCAAACTCAGCAATAAGGGGTGCAAACCCCGCCAGCACGGCGACACCAATCAGTCCGCCCGTGGCGGAACACAGCAGATTGACCCCCAGTGCCTGGCCCAGGAACCCTTTCTGGCCCATCTGGTAGGCCTCTTCCGTATAGGCAGCAGAGGCCGGAGTACCCGGTATTCGCAGCAAGGCACCGGGTATGTCACCCGCTACGATCGCCATGGCAGTCGCGGCGACAATGGACGCCACAGCGGGCAAGGGATCCATAAAGAACGTCAGTGGAACCAGCAGCGCCGTGGCCATTGTGGCCGACAGGCCCGGAATTGCACCGATAAAGAGACCGAACAGTGAGGCTCCGAGAACCACCAGGATCACATCCCAACTGAAGACCATTCCCAGTGCAGTGAGTAATTCAGACATCAGTAGATCACCTCCTCTAAAACACCCAGAGGGAGAGGAACATGCAAGAGTTCAGCGAATGCGAGCCAGACCATGGCGGACATCACCGCGGCCACAGATACCGCCATAACCCAGCGCCCTCCACTCAGCCATCCGATCATCAACGCCAGTAGCACCGGCACCACAATGGGAAAGCCAAGCAAGGGCGTGAGCAGCAGGTACGCCAGAATAAAGGCGATAACCGCAGCAAAGCACGCCAGCGATCGCGACAGCGACACCTTGCCATGCCAGGAAAATAAGGGCAGATGCTGACGGCACCCGCTGAGTACCAGCAGACTGCCAAGTGCCGTCATCAAGCTGCCGATAATGGCGGGAAAAGTCCCGGCACCGTACTCTTGCCGGGGAATATTAGGAAACGCTTGAGCCGCCACCAGGGCGGCGATGCCCAGGGCTGCTAGCAGCAGCCCCAGGAACCAGTCATTGATACGCATCGAAAAACTCCTGCAACGGGATTGCCGGGATTGGCTTACTGAGCCAATCCCAGTTTTTCGATGATGACACCGTTATTTGCATCGCTTTCCGCCATGAAAGCGCCAAAATCAGACGGCCCTTTCCACTGAGTACCGAAGCCCCGGCTGGCCATGAAAGACTGAAACTCGCTTGACTCCCAGACCCGTTTAGCGGCTTGAGACACTTTCTGGACGACGTCATCGGGTAACCCTTTGGGTCCCGCCAGCCCGCGCCAGGTACCGGCAGCCCATTTGTTGCCCGTAACCTCTATGGTCGCGGGAACGTTCGGGAAGGCATCCAGGCGCTGTTCAGCGAAGACTCCCAGCGGGCGTACGTGCCCGGCCTTAACCATGGACTCCGACTCCGGCAGTGAGTTGTAGACAATATCGACACCGCCGGCGGCCAGCTCCTGCATCGCTGGAGCGGCGCCTTCACTGGGTACCAGTCTGACCGAGTTGGGATCGATACCTTCGCTACTGAGGAAACCTGCAAAGGCCAGATGATAAGCACTACCGGCTGTGGTACCAGACATGGTGTATTTGCCCGAGTGAGCCTTGATATCACTCATGGCCTGATCAAGCGTTTCCCACTTGGAGTCGGCGTTGACGTTGATTGAAGCTGAGTCAAAGTTGATCAACGCGATGGGAGTCAGGTCCTCGTAGCTGACCGAGGCCGATCCGATATGGCGAAATGTCCCGATCTCGGCCGTTGCCAGCCCCAGGGTATAGCCATCAGGGCGCGCCATCGTCATCACGGTATGACCAACAATACCGCCACCACCGGTGCGGTTAACGACGTTAACAGCCTGCCCCAGTTCCTGCTCCAGCCCTGCAGCCATCTGGCGCGCGACCGCATCCGTGCCGCCGCCGGCGGACCAGGGCACGATGAGCTGAATCGGCTTTTCCGGGTATGCCGCCTGCGCCGCCCCGGCACCCAGAGCCAGCATGAGCATTGAAGTTGATACAGCTTTTACAATTTTATTATTAGTCATTGTGCACTTGCCCTTCATTCGATTTATTAGCTAATGCATCCCGGCGCGCAAGACACCGGGGGCTCGATCACGCCGTATCAGCGGATGAATTGATCGATAAAGCCACCACCTAAGCCGTTTTCCTCGTAGTGGGCGCGGCACTTGGCGATGCGGGTGAAGACATCGTCGTAGCCGACGTTGTTACCATCCGGATCGACATAGATCATGGCGCCATTGACCTGGAACAGGGTGATCATTTCCTCGACGTGGGGATCCACCACCAGGGTGTGGGTTTCGCCGGGCGCCTCATAGACATAGCCCCCTTCACGCGCCACCCAGTCATGTTCGAGGTAGCGCCATTCCCCCTTGAGTACGTAGCCGTGTACGGCTTGCGGGTGACGGTGCCTGGACAGCACGCCGGACTTGCGTACTCGCAGCAGGTTCACCCAGTATCCGCTGGACGCCGAGAGGCACAGGGGGCGGAAGCAGACATTGTCATCGACGGGCACCCAGACCCGTTCGTCGTCGGGCATGGCATTGGGAATGACCAGCTCCTGCCCCGCCTCGGCCGGTTGTGCGTGCCGGTAGGGTTGCCACTTTTCACTGTTCAACATTTCTAGATCTGCGTTACTCATTTTTCTTGGTCCTGTTGTGAGCTAATGATTATCAGACGACGGAATAGCCGCCATCGACGGGAAGCACAACACCAGTCACAAAACGTGCCTGGTGGGAAAGTAGAAAGGCCACCACATCACCGACCTCATCCGGCTCGCCCCAGCGCGCCATCGGTGTGCGGGACAAGATGGCGCCTGAGCGCACCTCATCGTTGACCAGTGTTCGAGTAAGTTCGGTGGCAATCCAGCCAGGCGCAACAGCGTTCACACGAATACCATCCTGCGCCCAGGCTGCGGCAAGACTCTTTGTCAGCTGTGACACGCCACCTTTGGATGCCGAGTAGCCAGGCACGGTCGCGGACCCGAAAATGGAAAGCATCGAGGCGGTATTCACGATCGCACCGCCCGCTGATGCGAGTTTCGGTTTGGCCGCGGCACACACCCGCATGGAACCATTGAGATTCACATCGATGGTGCGGGCGAAGTTCACGGGGTCAAACTCCCCCTCCCCCCGCACGACCATCCCGGCGCAGTTGACCACGGCATCAATGTGTTCCATGGATGCAACCAGCGCATCGATTTCAGCCTGAGAACTGACATCCAGCTTTCGAGCTTCAACGCCCGCCGTCAGGGGAAACAGGCTGACCTCCTCATCACTGACGCCGGTGGCAACAACTCGATAGCCTTCGCGTACCAGAGACCTGACAACGCCGGCCCCTATGCCTCGTGTGCCGCCCGTTACCAATGCGTATTTCATTCGCTTACCTCAATTTCCAGTCTAGGCTTGCAATAAATCCATAATATGGACACTCAAGCCACATTGTGAACACAATTAAGACAAGATAAATCTTATCTGTCAAGAATAAGAGCCGATAACGTTTAAAAAATTAGTGGTGCATGAATCATGCAAACTGGTGAAGAACAGCCTTGCGCCGACCAGGGCTGACATAAGTCGTTGCATTGCTTTGTGAAAATCGAACTCAACGCCGCCTGGAGAACAGGCGACATGGTGCCTGCCACATTACTCAGCACAATCGATCAGGGTTTTAATAACCGCGGTATTGGGATTCAAACCGGTCACAAGCGGCCGAGTGAGCGTATAAAAGCAGCACCGAACCAGACAGAAACTCTGATACGCCAGCGGATTGCCAATTCGACACCCAGAAGCAAGCTACACCCCTCTTTCGCCTGTTTAAGTGAAAGAGGAGCGTTGCGCACGACTCAGCGCCGCGCGGATAGCTGATTTACTGGTTCCGATAGGTCTCGATTGCGGCATCCAGCCGATCCGGCCACTCGCTACCGATGTCGCTGACAATATACTCACGCACAGCGGGTTGAGCTTTTGCGCGGAACATCTCTTTTTGCTCCGGGCTCACGGGAACAACAGTCATACCCATGCCGCTCAGAATGGTCGTTGCATTTGCGTCCTGCGCAGCGGTCATGCCACGATGGATCACCATGGCAATATCGGTACAGGTGTCGATGGCCTTTCGTCCGTTATCAGCCAGACCGTTATAAATGCTGTCGTTCATTAGATAGGCATGCCAGCTGAACACATGCCCGTCCAGCGATACGAACTTCTGACTCTGGTAGAGCGATGCGTTGACGATGTTAGTTACACCGTTTTCCTGCCCATCAACCACGCCCTGCTGCAGAGCGCCAGGCAGTTCCGGCCAGGGTACAGGCGTGGCTGAAGCACCGAGGCTTTCGACCAGTTTTACCCAGACAGGAGTGACCATCACGCGCATCTTGAGCCCTTCCATATCACCAGGCTCTGCGACCGGGCGTACATTGTTAGTGAAGTTTCGCACGCCATTATCGGCAACCCCGAACATGCGGATTCCGGTTTGCGCGAGAAAATCATCAGCCAATGCCTGGCCGAACTCCCCATCCATGATGTCCCACGCCATCTTCTGGTCCTCGAACAGGTAAGGTATTGCGAGTACCTCGAATGGTTTGTAGACCGTTGGGATAGCCCCATCATGCACAATGGCCATCTGCACTGTACCCATCTGCAGACTTTCCATAACCTCGGTCGCATTCCCCAACTGTGAAGCAGGGTATATATTCACATTGATCCCACCGCTGGTCTTACCCTCGACACAACTTTTAAAAGCCAGTGAAGCCGCGTGAGCAGGCGACGAAATATCGGCTGACTGAAAGTGCGCCAGGGTCAGGTCTTTTGCTGAGGCCATGCCGGCCATTGCAATCGAGACAGCTGAGATGGAAACCAGGAGTTTTGCTTTTATTTTCATTTAAATCTCCAATTTAACTTAGTGGCTTAAGCCAAGGTAATGCGGAATCGCCGTGCTGATACCGGGGACCAGAATCACCAGTAACAGTACAACCAGTTCCGCAAGAAGGAGCGGGACGACTGCCCGCATCAAGGATTCAAGCCGCAACTGGCCAACAGTGGCGGTCACGAACAACACCGCACCTACGGGTGGGGTAATCAATCCAATAGTGAGGTTGAGCACCAGCATCATGCCGAAGTGCAGCGGATCTATCCCCGCCGAGGCGGCAATAGGTCCCAGAATGGGGGTCAGTATTATCAGCGCTGGCAAAGTGTCGATGAAGAAGCCGCAGATGAAAGCGAAACCCGCCAGTATAAAGAGAATCGCCAATGGGTTGTCGGTCAGCGAGGTCAGCGAAGACGCCAACTGCTGCGGAATCTGCAGGTAGGTTAGCATCCAGGAAAAGACCGCCCCCATTGCCACGATCAACAGCACCGACGAAGTCAGTGTGGCTGCGCGAGCGAAGGCTTCATAAAGGGAGTTCAGCGTGAAGGACCGCATCACCAGCCCGAGTATCAGCGCGTATGCAGTGGCAACGGCACCCGCCTCGGTCGGTGTGAAAACACCAAACACAATCCCGCACAGAATAATCGCTGGCATGATCATCGCGGGCACGGCGTGCAGCGCTGCTGACACAAACTCGTCCCGACTGGCGCGCTTCTCTCGTCCGCGGTAGCCGTGTTTAGTCGATACAATATGGTTAGCAACTGCCAGGGCCCCACCCAACAATATGCCGGGCAGGATACCTGCCATGAAAAGCCCCGCTACCGTGACGCCCGAGGTAGAGATCGCATAGATCACAGCAAGGATCGAAGGCGGGATGATTGGACCAATCGTCGCTGTCGCAGAGGACAATGCACCCGCATAGTTTTTATCGTAACCCGCGGATCGCATCATCCGCATGACGATAGCGGATGGGCCTGCGGCGTCGGCAAGCGCTGAGCCGCTGATACCGGCGAACATCATCGAAACGAGTATATTGACGTGACCGAAGCCACCTCGAACATGACCGACCAACACATCGGCAAAGCGCAGTAACGATTGTGTCAGCCCGCAGGCGGTCATCAGCTCAGAGGCCAGAATAAAGAATGGAATCGCCATCAGCGGAAAACTGTCGATCCCCGCAAACATTCTCTGCG
>JBFGZM010000167.1:0-7943 GCA_041586815.1 Marinobacterium sp.
GAATACAGCCGACTGAAACTTCAGTCCGGTATTGCAACGCAGGGATAGCCAGTCCATTACACCGGCGAGCAAGGCCCAGAGCCAACCGCTCTCAATACCCATACAACAGAAGGAGCACGCGTCGTGGCGAGCATTCAACAAGAACAAGATGCCGCTCATTCCATGAATGAGCCACAGACCGCTGGATTTCTCGATCGTTTTTTCAAACTGAGCGAACACAAAACCAACGTCCGCACCGAGCTGATCGCAGGCATGACAACCTTTGTCACCATGGCCTACATCATCTTCGTGAACCCCAATATCATGGCCGATGCGGGCATCGACCATGGCGCCGCGTTCGTAGCAACCTGCATCGGCGCCGCTCTGGCCTGCTTCCTTATGGGGCTCTACGCCAACTGGCCGGTTGGGCTGGCACCGGGCATGGGCCTGAATGCCTTCTTTACCTACACGGTAGTCGGCGACATGGGCTACAACTGGGAAATCGCGCTCGGCGCCGTATTCCTCTCCGGCATCCTGTTCGTCATTCTCAGTTTCTGGCACATTCGCGAGTGGCTGCTCAACAGTATTCCTGCCAGCCTGCGCTTTGCCATGGGGGCCGGTGTCGGGCTGTTTCTGGGTATCATCGGTCTGAAAACCGCCGGGATCGTCGTCGACAGCCCCGCCACTCTGATCACCATGGGTTCCTTTACCGAACCCTCAGTGCTGCTGGCCGGACTCTGCTTTCTGATGATTGCCGTGCTGTCACACCTGCGCGTTTTCGGCGCCGTGCTGATCAGCATTCTGGCAGTAACCGCCATTGGCTGGACACTGGGACTGGTGGAATACCGCGGTCTGGTCTCCATGCCACCGAGCCTTGGCCCTACCTTCCTGGCCATGGATATTGCCGGCGCCTTTGATGTCGCCATGATCAGCGTGATTCTGGCCTTCCTGTTCGTCAACATGTTCGATACCGCCGGCACCCTGATGGCCGTGGCGCACCGCGCCAACCTGATTCGCGAAGACGGCTATATCGAAAACATGAGCAAGGCCCTGAAAGCCGACAGCAGCTCCAGCGTTATCGGCTCCCTGGTGGGCTGCCCGCCGGTGACCAGCTACGTCGAAAGCGCATCCGGTATCGCGGCCGGTGGCCGCACGGGCCTCACCGCCGTTACCGTGGGCGTACTCTTTGCCGCTGCCGTGTTCCTGGCGCCTCTGGCCGGCATGATCCCCGCCTATGCGACCGCCGGCGCCCTGATCTATGTCGCCATGCTGATGATGGGCGGCCTGAGCCAGATCGAATGGGAAGACCAGACCGACATGATCCCGGCCATCGTTACCGTGGTCATGATGCCGCTGACATTCTCTATCGCCAACGGCATCGCCCTGGGCTTTGTTACCTACACCATCATGAAGGTATGCACAGGACAGCAGAGCAAGATATCTGCCGCGATGTATGTGCTCTGTGCCATTTTCATCGCCAAGTTCATATTCCTGTGATGGCGACTCCTGGAGCCTGACGCGGCCACTGGCAACGCCGGCGGCATCGGACAGAGACTCCCTAACCCCAGTCTGCGGCTGATATACGTCAGCCCCAGGCACACCCGCAGCGGCCTCCCAGTCACTGCGGGTCTTATTGCTTGAGGATAAGCACTGATGCTGCTGGACACCTGGTTACTCTATACTGCCGCGATCTTTGTGGTGATTCTGATCCCCGGTCCGCTGTCGCTACTGATGGTCAGCAACAGCCTGAACTACGGCATACTGCGCACCACACCCGCCTTTCTGGGCGGCGTCAGCGCCTCGGTGTTGTTGCTGACCGCTTCGGCCCTGGGTCTGGGTGCGCTGTTAATGGCATCGGAGCAGCTGTTCAGCGTCCTGAAAATTGCCGGCGCCATGTACCTGCTCTACCTGGCCTGGCGCAGCTGGCGCGAAGCCAGCCAGCTGAATGCCTGCGCCCTGGCCGAAAAGCAGCGCATCCCGGGCTTCAAGGCCATGTTCTGGCAGGCATTTGGCCTGGGCGCCAGCAATCCCAAGGACATCCTGTTCTTTGCCGCCTTTCTGCCCCAATTTATCAGTCCAGACAGCCCCCTGCTGTCGCAGCTGCTGATCATGATCGTCACCTGGGCTGGCGCCGACCTGATCTGCAAACTGGGTTACGGGCTCTGCGCCCGCGGTGCAGCAAGGTTCATGACCACCGCGTCGAGCCGTGCCTGGTTCGGCCGCTTCACCGCCGGCATTTTTGCCAGTGCTGGCGGCGCGGCGCTGCTGAGCCGGTGAAAAGCGGGGGCAAGGTAAAGCAGGGGCAAGGTACAAGGCTCAAGGGTGCAAGAGTCAGGTGCTTAGCGCTTTCAGCCGTAAGCTTAAAGCTGTCAGCTTACGGCTTACGGCTTACGGCTTAAAGGGCGTAACCCAACAATGAGCCACCGGGAAAAAGGGGAAAGCGTCAGGGTACGTACGGCCCTGTACAAACCCAGCTACTGCGCATCCGTGCGCTTGCAGGATACGTACATCCATGTGCATAAACCCGCAGGGGTTGGGCCGCTGCGGGTTTTTATGTAGCCAGAAAATGTATGTGTGGATCAGCTGCCGCGGTAGGTGGAGTAGCTGTAGGGAGAAATCAGCAGGGGTACATGGTAATGGTCGTCTTCGGCCGAGATACCAAAACGCAACACGACCTGATCAAGGAAGGCAGGTTCGGGCAGCTCCACGCCCAGAGCACGATAGTAGTCACCGGCGTGGAACAGCAATTCATAGACGCCAGCGACAAAGTCATCACCCTCCAGTACCGGGCTGTCGCAGCGGCCGTCATCATTGGTCACCGTCGTCAGCACCAGCTCCCGCTCCTGGCCATTGATGCGATAGAGATCGATTCGAATCTCGCTGCCCGGACGGCCGTGAGCGGCATCCAGTACGTGTGTAGTCAGATATCCCATAGCTAAAGAGGCCTCTCGCATCGGCTGCCAGATCGCTGACGCCATGCCGTATCGCCTCCTCCTCCTCTTCGATCAAGTCTGCTGGCGTTACACCGCTGTGACACTGAAGGTCACAGTGGCAGTTTCAGAAATAATATACACAGTTTTATTTTTTTTTGTACACAAAACTAGCGACAACTTGCCATAACCCCACCCAACCAGCACACCGTTAGCAGGAATAAAGGCCTTTCAGGTTCTCAACCCACCCCGCACCTTGCCTTCTGCGGCCATAAACAAGACGCAACACGCACAAACAAACCGCAAATTCATTTACAATGACCAATATTTTTTGTATACAATAAAACACATCAACGTTTCTGCCACTAATACCGGCAGTGGCCTGCGAACCCATACACCGGAATATCGAGAAGGAGTCGCCCTGTGAGCAATGACTACCCACGCGACCTGATTGGCTACGGGGCCAATCCCCCGCATCCCCACTGGCCGGGCGACGCGCGCATTGCACTCTCTTTTGTCCTCAACTACGAAGAGGGTGGCGAACGCTGCATCCTGCACGGCGACAAGGAGTCCGAAGCCTTCCTGTCGGAAATGGTGTCGGCCCAGCCGCTGCAGGGCGAGCGCAACATGAGCATGGAATCGCTGTACGAGTATGGTAGCCGTGTGGGCGTCTGGCGCCTGCTGCGCCTTTTCAAGAAACACGATATCCCGCTTACCATCTTTGCCGTTGCCATGGCCGCCGAACGCCACCCCGAAGTTATTCAGGCCATGCACGCCGCCGGACACGAGATCTGCAGCCACGGCTATCGCTGGATCGACTACCAGTACATGGATGAATCCGAAGAACGCGACCAGATGCTGCGCGCCATCGAGATCCTGACCCGGATTACCGGCGAACGCCCGCTGGGCTGGTACACTGGCCGCACCAGCCCGAACACGCGTAACCTGGTGATGCAGGAAGGCGGCTTCCTGTACGACTCCGATACCTACGACGACGACCTGCCCTACTGGACCGACAACAACGGCAAGGGCCACCTGGTGATCCCTTATACGCTGGACACCAATGACATGCGTTTCTCCCAGGTGCAGGGCTTCAACTCTGGCGAACAATTCTATCAATACCTGAAAGACGCCTTCGACGTGCTGTACGCTGAAGGGGCCGATACCCCCAAAATGCTGTCTATCGGCATGCACTGCCGCCTGCTCGGTCGCCCGGCACGCATGGCAGCACTGGAGAGGTTCATCAAATATGCCAGTGGCCACGACAAGGTCTGGTTCACGCGCCGTGTCGATATCGCACGCCATTGGCATGAAACCCATCCTTACCAGGCCGGGGAGAATAAATGAGCCCGTTCAAAACCTGTACTCCCAGCAACCTTACCCGCGAGGCCTTCGTCGAGCTGTTCGGTGATATCTATGAACACTCCGCCTGGGTTGCCGAACAGACGTTCGATCAAGTCCGCGCATCCCGCGATAGCACCGTGCTGGACAGTGTCGAATCGCTGCATGGCCTGATGTCTGCACAATTGATGCAGGCCTCCCACGATACGCAGCTGGGCCTGATTAATGCTCACCCGGATCTGGCTGGCAAGGCCGCCGTACGTGGTGAGCTGACCGCCGCCTCCACCTCGGAACAGGCCGGCGCCGGCATCGGTGAGTGCAACGCCGAAGAATTCGCCCGTTTTACCGAGCTCAATACGGCCTACAAGGACAAGTTCAAGTTTCCGTTCATCATGGCGGTTAAAGGCAGCAATCGGCACCAGATACTGGCGGCGTTCGAGGAACGCATCCATAACAGCCCCGAACAGGAGTTCGCGCGTGCACTGGCCGAGATCAACAATATTGCGCTGTTCCGGCTCCAGTCCCTCTAAGGGCTGACCCGCGACAGGCAACGTAACTGATGGAAAGAGACACGATGAGCACACAGAATTTCGACAAGTACATCAATCTGGCCGACGCGCGCCTGGGCACCGAGGCCGTGTCCGTCACCGACGACTGGTTTGCCGACGTCAATCGCCTGTTCCAGCCCAATGCAGCGGTGTGGAAAGAAGGCGTGTTCGATGATAACGGCAAATGGATGGATGGCTGGGAATCCCGCCGCAAGCGCTTTGAGGGCTACGATTCGGCGGTAATCCGCCTGGGCGTACCCGGCACCATCAAGGGTTTTGACATCGACACCAGCTTCTTTACCGGCAACTTCCCGCCGTCCGCCTCCATCGACGCCTGCTTCTGCGCCGAAGGCGACCCCAATGAAGACACTCAGTGGGTAGAGATCCTCACGTCGGTCGAGCTACAGGGCAACAGCCATCACCTGCACGCCATCAATGATGACCGCGCCTGGACCCACCTGCGCTTTAACATCTACCCCGATGGCGGTGTGGCTCGCCTGCGTGTTTACGGCGTACCCTACCGTGACTGGAGTGCACAGAGCACCAGCGAAAAGGTCGACCTGGCTTCAGCCCTGAATGGTGGCCGCGCCCTGGCATGCAGCGACGAGCACTTCGGCCGCATGAGCAATATCCTTAACCCGGGTCGGGGCATCAACATGGGGGATGGCTGGGAAACCGCCCGGCGCCGAACTCCAGGCAACGACTGGGTCATTGTCGCCCTGGGCCACCCCGGTGAAATTGAGCACATCGTGGTCGACACTCTGCACTTCAAGGGTAACTACCCGGACAGCTGCTCCATTCAGGCAGCCTATGTTGAAGGCGGTACCGATTCCCAGATAGAGGCGCGCAGCCTGTACTGGCGCGAACTGCTGCCCTCGCAGAAACTGGAAATGCACCAGGAACACAGCTTCGAAGCCCAGATCAGGGATCTTGGCCCGGTAACACACGTGCGCCTGAACATCTTCCCCGATGGTGGCGTGAGCCGGCTGCGCCTGCTCGGCCGCATCACCAAGAAAGCCTGAGGCCGCAACGCCATGCAGACGTTAAAGATTGAAACACTGAGCAAGGAAGCCTTCGCGCCCTTCGGGGACCTGATCACCAGCGAGGGTCATGATTTTTTCATGATCAACAATGGCTCCACGCGCCGCTATCACCGCCTGGCCGAGGTGGAAACAGGCAGCGAAGGCACGCCGATTATCAGCATTTTCCGGGCCCAGACGCTCCCAATGCCCCTGCGGGTGCGTATGATGGAACGTCACCCGCTGGGCAGCCAGGCCTTTATTCCGATGCGTGGCAATCCGTTTCTGATACTGGTGGCGCCACCGGGGGATAATCTGACATCATCCCGGCTGCGCGCTTTCTACAGCGACGGTTCCCAGGGGGTGAATTACCGGCCCGGAGTCTGGCATCATCCAATACTGGCACTGACCGATCTGGACGAGTTCCTGGTGGTGGACCGTGCCGGCCCCGGCAACAACTGTGACGAATTTTTCTTCGACGAAAGCGAAGAAATCATGCTCGACCCCGAGCAATAAAAACCAACCCTGAACGAAAACGACAAGCAGCAATTTGGAGCCGGGAAGCAGTCGCCACAGAGCGCACTGAGCACATACCCAGGTTCAGTCACTGGCCCCCGGGCCGGTGCATCTGAGGAGCGAACTATGGATCCGCACATTACCGAATGGCTCAACCTGACCGCCCGCTGGGTACACATGATCGTAGGCATTGCCTGGATCGGTGCCTCTTTCTACTTCGTCTGGCTGGAAAACCACCTCGACCGCAGCAATCCCCGTGAAGGCCTGTCGGGCGATCTGTGGGCTATCCATGGCGGCGGGATTTACCACCTTGAGAAGTACAAGCTGGCGCCGCCAAAAATGCCGGAAGAACTGCACTGGTTCAAGTGGGAAGCCTATGCCACCTGGCTCAGTGGCATGGCGCTGCTGACTATCGTGTTCTATCTCAATGCCGACCTATACCTGGTAGCACCGGGCTCCGGCATGGAGCCGACCACCGCCATCGCCATCGGCGTAGGTGCCCTCGTTGCCGGTTGGTTTATCTATGATTTTCTGTGCGATTCGGCACTGGGCAAACAGCCAGCCCTGCTTGGCGCCCTGCTGTTCGTACTGCTGATCGCTGCCGCCTGGGGTCTGAGCCAGGTATTCAGCGGGCGCGGCGCCTTCATTCATGTGGGTGCCATTATCGGCACCATGATGGTGGGTAACGTCTTTCGCGTCATCATGCCGGGGCAGCGCGCCCTGGTGGGTGCCATCAAAGCCAACCGCGAACCTGATCCGACCTTGCCGGCCAAAGCCCTGCTGCGCTCGCGTCACAACAACTACCTGACGCTGCCGGTACTGTTCATCATGATCAGCAACCACTTCCCGAGCACCTATGGCAGCGCATCCAACTGGCTGATCCTGGCCGCCCTGGCAGTACTGAGTGTACTGGTGCGTCATTACTTCAACACCCGCCACGAAAGCCAGAAACTGGCCTGGACTCTGCCGGCTGCGGCACTGGGCATGATTGCCCTCGCCTTTGTCACCAGGCCGGATACCGCTGCAACAACAATGGAAACGGCCAGCGGCACGCAGCCGGCCGCCGCTGAGAGTGTTGAATTCGACGTCGTATACAATGTTATTCAGCAGCACTGCACCAGCTGTCATTCCGCCACGCCCACCAGCCCTGCCTTCAGCACGGCTCCGGGGGGCGTAATCATGGATGAACCCAGCCAGATCAAGCAGCTGGCAGGACGCATCCATGCCCAGGCGGTGGCCAGCAATATCATGCCGCTGGGCAACATGACCAACATGACCCAGGAAGAGCGCAACCTGCTGGGTAACTGGATCGCCGCCGGCGCCCCTACCGAGTAGCACAGGCTCCCTGACCCGGTCTTTCCCCCGCCGCCCTGACACTCGTCAGGGCGGCTTTTTGCATTTCGTGCCCGCCGAGCCGCTCCACCCCCGCTGCTAAACTGAAATCATTGAACGCACGGTCTGCCTGCCCCCACGGAGGCACGGTCATAACCAGAGGCCCGCGAATACGACAGGCATTAAAATTGTGTACATTATTTAGAATTATTATAGACATTATTGTATCACTCCCTATACTGGCCATTACCTGACCAACTAGTCAGCATTGTCAAAAC
>JBFGZM010000168.1:0-7943 GCA_041586815.1 Marinobacterium sp.
GGGGCTTTTTGGCAACTGATGACAAGTGAAACATTCAGCACGGCGGTACTCGACTGGTTTGACCAGCACGGCCGTCACGATCTGCCCTGGCAGGCGGACAAGAGCAGTTACCACACCTGGATTTCCGAAATCATGCTGCAGCAGACCCAGGTCGCCACGGTGATTCCGTATTTCGAGCGCTTTATTCAGCGTTTCCCGGACGTCGAAACCCTGGCGGCGGCGGAACAGGATGAGGTACTGCACCTCTGGACAGGCCTGGGCTACTACGCCCGGGCCCGCAATCTGCACAAGGCCGCAGGCATCGTCGCTCATGAATTCGGTGGCTGCTTTCCGCAGAGTGTCGAGGGGCTGGAGGCGCTGCCCGGCATTGGCCGCTCTACCGCGGGGGCCATACTGTCCATTTCCACCGGCCAGCGAGCCGCCATTCTGGATGGCAACGTCAAGCGGGTGCTGGCGCGCTTCTATGCGCTGGAAGGCTGGACCGGCAGCACGGCGGTGATGCAAGAACTCTGGGTTCATGCCGAGCGCAACACGCCCTGGCAACGGGTGGGTGACTATACCCAGGCCATGATGGACCTGGGGGCAACGCTGTGCCGCCGGGGCAAGCCGGAGTGCGAGCGCTGTCCGCTGCAGTCGGGGTGTGCGGCCCATGCCCAGGGACGCACCGGCGAGCTGCCGATGCCGCGCCCGAAAAAAGTGCTGCCGGTGCGCCAGACGCTGATGCTGATGGTGCAGAACGAGGCCGGCGAAATACTGCTGCAGCAGCGCCCGCCGAGCGGCCTCTGGGGAGGGCTCTGGAGCCTGCCCCAGGCGGCGGATCTGCGGGATGCCGAGCACGAAACCGGCCTTGCGCTGGATCTCGACAGCGCGCAGGTGCTGGCACCGCTGCGACACACTTTCAGCCACTTTCATCTGGATATCACCCCGGTGCTGGTACGACCCAGTGATGCACGAGCTGTCATGGAAGGGGCGCCGCGACTCTGGTATAACATACAGCGGCCGGCCAGTGTGGGGCTGGCTGCACCGGTCAAACGGCTGCTTGCCGTCTGTCAGGCTTGTTAGCCCAGGGGTTAATTGAGAGTGCAGGTTGACGGGCAAGTCGTCAGGGAAACCTGTTTGCCCGCCAGGTTAATAATATTTTGGAGACACCGATGACCCGTACCGTATTCTGCCGCAAGTACCAACAGGAGCTGGAAGGTCTTGCACGTCCGCCCTATCCCGGCCCCAAGGGCATGGATATCTACGAGCATATTTCCCAGCAGGCCTGGACCGAGTGGACTGCGCATCAGACGCTGCTGATCAACGAGAAGCACCTGAACATGATGGATCCGTCGACCCGGGAGTTTCTGCAAAAGGAAATGGACAAATTCATGCGCGGTGATGATTACGCTCAGGCGGAAGGTTACGTACCGCCTGACGACGCCTCCTGATCCCGAAGAGCCCGCGCTTTTTTGCCGGGCTGTTTGCGGCTTGCCGACCCCCGGGGGGCCGGCCGACACGGGTGGATGCCAGTGCCTGATTGGGGCACTGATGCAGATCCGGCCTCCATGGTATCGGTCCGTCGGAATCGGGCCCGCTTAAGAATAATTCTGCCTGGAACAGGAATGAAAACGGCATGACTCTCATGTGGATACCCCTGCTGCCACTGCTGGGGGCGCTCGTCCCCATTCTGGCGGCGGGCCTGGGACGCACGGCTTGCGCCTGGGCCACCGCGGTACTGCCGGCACTGGCGCTGGCACTTACCTTGAGCCTGATCCCCCAGATAGAGGGCAGCAGCTCGATTCAGGCGCAGATCGACTGGATACCTGCGCTAGACCTCAGCATCAGCTTTCGCCTTGATGGCCTGGCGCTGCTGTTTTCCATCCTGATTCTGGGCATCGGCCTGCTGGTTATTCTGTACGCACGCTATTACCTGTCGGCGCAGGATTCCCTGCCGCGTCTCTATGCCTACCTGATGCTTTTCATGACGGCGATGCTGGGCATTGTGCTGTCAGGCAACCTGCTGCAGCTGTGGATGTTCTGGGAACTGACCAGCATCAGCTCCTTTCTGCTGATCAGCTACTGGGGCTACAAGAGCGAAGCCCGCCGTGGCGCCCGCATGGCGGTGACCGTGACCGGTGCCGGCGGGCTGGCGCTGCTGGGGGGCATTCTGTTGCTGGGCAAGATCACCGGCAGTTACGAGCTGGACGTGATTCTGGCCAGCGGTGACCTGATTCGCAGCCACGCCTGGTACCCGGTTACCCTGGTGCTGGTGTTGCTGGGGGCCTTTACCAAGTCGGCTCAGTTCCCGTTTCATTTCTGGCTGCCCCATGCCATGGCGGCACCGACACCGGTCAGTGCCTATCTGCACTCCGCCACCATGGTCAAGGCCGGCCTCTTCCTGATGGCCAGGCTGTACCCGGCGCTCGCCAGTACCGACCTCTGGTTTGTGCTGGTCAGCCTGACGGGACTTGCCACCCTGCTGGTGGGCGCTTACTTCGCCCTGTTCAAGCACGACCTCAAGGGGCTGCTGGCCTACTCCACCGTCAGCCATCTGGGCCTGATTACCCTCCTGTTCGGCCTGGGTACGAAGCTGGCCGCCGTGGCGGCGGTGTTTCACATCATCAACCATGCCACCTTCAAGGCGTCGCTGTTCATGGCCGCCGGCATTATCGATCACGAGTGTGGCTCGCGGGACATGCGCCGTATCAACGGCCTTTGGAAGTACATGCCCTACACCGCGGTGCTGGCCATGGTAGCGGCCCTCGCCATGGCGGGTGTGCCGCTGTTGAACGGCTTTCTGTCCAAGGAAATGTTCTTCGCCGAAACCCTGCAGCAGGACTTCCTCGGCTCGCTGTCCTGGATCATACCGGTGCTGGCGACCCTGGCCGGGATCTTCTCGGTGGCCTACTCGGTACGCTTTATTCACGATGTGTTCTTCAATGGCGAGCCAATCAACCTGCCCAAGACGCCCCATGAGCCGCCGCGCTACATGAAGGTGCCGGTGGAAATTCTGGTGGGCCTCTGTCTGCTGGTGGGTATCTTCCCGAGCCTGGTGGTAGGGCCGCTGCTGGCCCTGGCATCGTCTGCGGTGCTCGGCGGCGAGTTGCCGGAATACAGCCTGGCGATCTGGCACGGGTTCAACACGCCGCTGATCATGAGCCTCGTGGCCATGACCGGTGGCCTGCTGGTGTACTTCAACCGGCGTCACATCTACGCCTTTCAGAAACAGTTCCCGGAGTTCAATGCCAATGAGGCCTTTGAACGCGTGGTGCGCCGCCTGCTGGCTGCCGCCAGCTGGGTGCTGGAGCGTCTCGACAATGGCTCGCTGCAGCGGTACCTGGTGCTGATGCTGCTGCTGTGGGTGCTGGTGGTGGGGCAGTCGATGCTGCACCTGGTGCAACTGGCGGGAGACCGGGCCCAGCTGCCGCTGGACGGGGTCTCGATGGCCATGGCGCTGCTGCTGTGCGCCGGCGCCCTGGCCACGGTCATCTACAACCGCAACCGAGTGGTGGCACTGCTGATGCTGTCGGTGGTGGGTCTAATGGTATCGCTGGTGTTTGCGCGCTTCTCGGCGCCGGATCTGGCGCTGACCCAGCTTGTCGTGGAGGTGGTAACGCTGATCCTGCTGATGCTGGCGCTGTTTTTCCTGCCCCAGCGCACGCCGCGGGAGTCACGCCCGAGTCATATATTGCGTGATCTGTCGCTGTCCATCGTCATAGGTGGCCTGATGGGGTCCATCAGTTACGCCATGATGACCCGCAGCTTCAATCCGATATCGGACTTCTTCCTGCAGAACAGCAAAACCGGCGGCGGCGGTGACAATGTCGTCAACGTCATTCTGGTGGACTTCCGCGGTTTCGATACCCTGGGTGAAATCACCGTGCTGGGCATCGCGGCGCTGGGGATTTACAACCTGCTGGCGGGATTGCGTCTGTTCATGCCCTCCGGGGATGCCGATGGCCGCAGCTGGGCCCATGACCGCCATCCGCTGGTGCTGGCTACCATTTCCCAGAGCGTGCTGCCGCTGGCGCTGCTGGTATCGGTGTTTATCTTCCTGCGCGGGCACAATATGCCCGGCGGCGGCTTTATTGCCGGGCTGGTAACGGCAGTGGCTCTGATTCTGCAATACGTGGCCCAGGGCGTGGACTGGATGAAGGCACGGGTACGGGTGGTTTATCCTCGCCTGATTGCCTGTGGTGTGCTGCTGTCGACACTGACCGGGGCGGCCAGCTTGCTGTTTGGCCGGCCTTTCCTGACGTCCTGGTTCGATCACTTCCACCTGCCACTGGTGGGTGACTTTGAGCTGGCCAGTGCCATGACCTTTGATTTGGGGGTTTACATGACGGTGGTGGGATCCACCCTGCTGATTCTGGCCAACCTCGGCCAGATGACCACCAGTGAAAGACCCGTGACCAAGGAGCAAGATTGATGGAAGCCCTGTATGCCTTCTGTGTCGGCGTGTTGACTGCCTCCGGTGTCTTCCTGCTGCTGCGCGGACGCACCTTTCCGGTAGTGGTTGGCCTGACCCTGCTGTCCTACGGCGTGAACCTGTTTCTGTTCGCCACCGGGCGCCTTAACGTCAGTGATGCAGCGGTGCTGGGGGCCGGCAGCAATCACTCCGATCCGCTGCCCCAGGCACTGGTGCTGACCGCCATCGTGATTGGCTTCGCCATGACTGCCTTTGTCGTCATTCTGGCGATGCGTGCCCGGGGCGACCTGGGCAATGACCATGTGGATGGCCGCGTGCCGGAAATCGTGCTGGACTCCGAGGAGCGCAACTGAGATGCAGCACCTGATCATTTTATCGCTTATTCTGCCACTGCTGGGCGGCCTGCTGATGTTGCTGCCGCCGATCAATGTGAGCCGGGTACGCCAGCGCAACTTCGCCCTGGCGTTGTCGGCGGCGGCCATCCTGATCAGTGCCCTGCTGCTGCAACAGGCACAGCAGGGGGTTATCGGGGTCTATGCCCTGGGTGACTGGGCCGCGCCCTTTGGCATCGTGCTGGTGGCTGATCGCCTGAGTACCCTGATGCTGATGCTGACCTCTGTACTGGCATTCTGTTCGCTGCTCTATACCTTCGGGCCGCGGAACGAGGACGGTTCCTTTTTCCAGCCGCTGCTGCAGTTCCAGATTCTGGGTATCAACGGCGCCTTCATGACCGGCGATCTGTTCAACCTCTTCGTGTTCTTCGAAATCCTGCTGATTGCCTCCTACGGTCTGCTGATGTTCGGCGGCGGCAAGACCCGCACCCGCGCCGGCCTGCATTATGTGATTCTGAACCTGGCGGGCTCGGCCATTTTCCTGTTTGCGCTGGGCATTCTGTACGGCACCCTGGGAACGCTGAACATCGCGGACCTGGCGCAAAAGGTGCAGCATCTGGATCCCGGTGAAGCGCCCCTGGTGCGTGCCGGTGGCCTGATGCTGCTGATCGTGTTCGGGCTCAAGGCCGCCATGCTGCCGCTGCAGTTCTGGTTGCCGGCGGCCTACGCGGCCTCGACACCGGCGGTGGCGGCGCTCTTTGCAATCATGACCAAGGTGGGGATCTACGCCATCCTGCGGGTGTTCACGGTGATCTTTGGCGACGCGGCCGGGCCGCTCAGTCATATTGCCGGCGCCTGGCTCTGGCCGCTGGGCCTGATGACGATTCTGATCGGCGCCATCGGCGTGCTTGCCTCCCAGGATCTGCGTCGCCTGATTGCCAACCTGATCATCGTTTCGGTAGGCACACTGCTGGCGGTCATCGCCCTGGAACGTGAAAATGCGACCGCGGCGGCGCTCTACTACCTGCTGCACAGCACCCTGATCAGTGCAGGCCTGTTCCTGCTGGCCGATCTGATTGCGCGTCAGCGCGGCAAGGTCGGGGATCGCCTGGTTCCGGGTCGGGGCCTGGGGCAGAATCGTCTGCTGGGGGCGCTGTTTTTTATCGGGGCCATTGCCGTGATCGGCATGCCGCCGCTGGCGGGCTTCGTCGGCAAGGCGCTGATGCTCAGTGCCGCCAGCAGCGTTGCGGAAATGAGCTGGCTCTGGCCGCTGGTACTGGGCAGCAGTCTGGTGGCGCTGATTACCCTGTCCCGCGCCGGCAGCACCCTGTTCTGGAACCTGTCGGGCAAGCCTGCCGAGATCGTGCGGGCCAACCCGGTACAGCTGCTGGCGGTCGTGATCCTGCTTGCCATGCCGCTGCTGCTGTCGGTCTTTGCCGGGCCAGTAACGGGCATGATGGCCGCCACAGCGCAGCAGTTACATGATGTTCAGGGCCAGATCGGCAGCGTTTTGCAGCCGGTGACTCAGATGGTGGAGGTCAAATAAGATGCGTACCTGGCTACCCTTGCCCCATACCAGTCTGTTGCTGCTGCTGGTATGGCTGCTGCTCAATCAGACGGTAGCACCTGGCCATATTTTGCTGGGGTCCGTGCTGGCGGTGCTGATTCCCCTGCTGACCATGCACCTGCGCAACCCGCAGCCGGTTATCGTCCATCCGCTGAAGGCGCTGCGCTACCTGCTGCTGGTGCTGTGGGACATTCTGGTGGCGAATATGGAAGTGGCCCGGCTGATGCTCCGGCCACAGCTGAAGCTGCGCCCGGCCTTCGTTGAGGTGCCGCTGGATATCACCCGGGACTTTCCGATCACGGTGCTGGCCAGCACGGTTTCCCTGACCCCGGGTACTGTGAGTGCCGATGTGTCGCATGATCGCAGCCGCCTGCTGCTGCATGTGCTTGATCTGGAAGACGAGGCTGAGTTGATCGCAACCATCAAGAGCCGTTATGAGGCACCGCTGCGGGAGATTTTCGAATGCTGAGCTGGGTCATACCTGTCGTGTTCGCCATGCTGTGCCTGGCGATGCTGATGAATCTGTGGAGCCTGCACACGAGCTACGGCCTGCCAGACCGGGTGCTGGCACTGGATACGCTGTATATCAACAGCAGTGCGCTGATCATTCTGTTCGGGCTCTGGAAGGCCACCGAGCTGTATTTTGAGGCCGCGTTGCTGATTGCCCTGCTGGGCTTTGTCAGTACCGTTGCCGTGTGCAAGTACATGCTGCGTGGCGACATTATCGAATAGGGCGCTGGTATCGGCGCTTTGTCAGCGCTCTTGCCAGGTCATGGGAATACGCAATTAAGGAGGCAAGCCTGTGCCTTTCTGGTTTGAACTGATCGTCTCGTTCTTTCTGCTCGGCGGGGGAGCTTTCGTCCTGCTGGGTTCCTTTGGGCTGATACGCCTGCCGGACTTCTACACCCGTCTGCACGCACCCACCAAGGCCACGACCCTGGGGATGTGGGGCTTGCTGGTCGGCGCCCTGCTGCTGTCTTCGTGGAATAGCGGCGTGCTGAGCATGAATCAGCTGCTGATAGCTGTATTTCTGCTGCTCACCACGCCGGTAAGTACCCACATGCTGGCCAAGAGCGCACTGCATCACCGGCTCGACTGGGGCAAGCATACCAGCGGCGAATCGCACGCTCGGCGATTTATGGATGATGCGTAACCGGCAGTTGACCAGCGCTGGGCCGGTTCGAATATTTATCGCAAAACCATGAAATTAATGGAAATAGTGCGTTGACAAGGGGGCTCGTAAATAGAATAATACGCGCCTCTTGAGTTGCCCGGATAGCTCAGTCGGTAGAGCAGAGGATTGAAAATCCTCGTGTCGGTGGTTCGATTCCGCCTCCGGGCACCAAGTAATACTTAGAAG
Organism: Marinobacterium sp.; assembly: GCA_041586815.1. Classification (GTDB taxonomy): domain Bacteria; phylum Pseudomonadota; class Gammaproteobacteria; order Pseudomonadales; family Balneatricaceae; genus Marinobacterium_A. The sequence continues at coordinate 7,671 of JBFGZM010000168.1, forward strand.
CCTCGCTAGCAATAGTGGGGCTTTTTTGTGTCTGATCGTTCAGTGGGTGAGGCTCCATCGAACCAAGGTTCGATTACTCACACCATCCCTGGTGTTCGCCCTGTGGGGTCATCGTCGCTGCGCTCCGATATGCCAAATTGCTCCCGGCAATTTGGTCCGCCTCCGGGCACCAAATTATGTTCAAGAGAACTTAGAAGCCTCGCTAGCAATAGTGGGGCTTTTTTGTGTCTGGACGTTCAGTGGGTGAGGCTCCATCGAACCAAGGTTCGATTA
>JBFGZM010000169.1:0-7917 GCA_041586815.1 Marinobacterium sp.
CCACCGGGCCTGTTAAGCCCTGACACTCAGTCCCTTGTGGGGTTCTGGCAGCGCTGGCAGCTCCGCCTCTCTTGTGGAGAGCAACGGGCACCGGGCCTCCTGCTGGGAGCTCCGGTTGCCGGCACCGCTGAGGGGGTCAGCGATTTCGTAGAGCCATTCTAGCGGGCACCCGGGGGTGAATGTGTGCAAAGGCAGCGCCCATTAACGCCAATTATGAGCAATACAACCAACAAAACACAATAAAATAGAAATTTAATGCACAGTAAGAATAAAATTCGATAACCATTAACCAAACACACGAAATAAACAGCGCTTTGCTACTATCATGACTCGCCGTTACCGCCTGTTTTCCTCTCGCCGGGTCCTCGTTACGATCGAACAGATACGCCTTGAGCCCGATCACCAGGGCGTAAGGATACATGCAGGGCAAGCGACCGGATCTGGACATGGCCCTGTTCGAAACCGAGCCGACCGCTGTGATCAGCGCCCTGCTTGAGGGCAACCCCGATATTGGCGCCCTGGTGCTCAAATGCACCGACCTGTGCTGCTTTTCGCAGCGTCTGCAGGCCCGTTTCGCCCTGCCGGTCTTCGGCCTCAGCAGCCTGACCCGCACGGTCGCCGCCACGGTGCAGCACGTCGGTATGCCGAGATTTCGGTCCTGACCGTAACGGTTGCCAACGGCTGTCACACAACGATAATGGAAACCCGATTCCGTTGCCTCAGCGCACTTACCAAGGACTTTCATGTCGTCTTCCTTCGGCTTCGACCTGCGTACCCTGGAGGCTTTCGTCCAGATCGCCGAAACCGGCAACCTGACCCTGGCCGGCCAGCGCCTGGGCATGAGCCAGTCATCGCTGTCGCAGATACTCACCAACCTGGAAGCCGAGATGCGCGTCGAGCTGATGGATCGCAGCGTCAGGCCGATGGAGATCACCACCGCCGGGCGCTACCTTTACGACCGCGCCCAGAGCCTGCTGCAGGAGGCGCGGCTTACCAGCCAGAAGATGCGCAAGGCCGACTACAAGCTGCTGCGCCATGTGAAAATCGCCCTGGTGGATTCCATCATCACCGCCGTTGGCAAGCCCCTGATAGACGTGCTGCGCCAGCGCACCCAGAACTGGGCCGCCATCACCGGGCAGTCGCACCTGCACGCCCATATGCTGCTGTCACGCCAGGCCGACATCATCATTTCCGATGATCCGCTGGCCGATCACTCGGATCTCGACCGCCACTGCATCCTGAAAGAACCCTTCGTGCTGGCGGTACCCAACGACTACAAAGGCCCCAGGAGCCTGGCCGAGGTGCTGCAACGGCTGGACTTTATCCGCTACAGCACCAGTTCGCTGATCGGCCAGGACGTGGAACGTTTTCTGCGTCTGTCACGCCAGGAACCGCCCCTGCGGCTGCAGCTCGACAATTCCTTCGCCGTTGTCGCCGCCGTGGCCAGCAATATCGGCTGTACCATCACCACGCCCCTGTGCCTGTTCCAGAGCGGTATCCGCCAGCATCAGGTCACCCTGCTGCCCCTGGGACAGGGATTTGCCCGCGAGATCACCCTCACCACCCGCAAGGGCGAGCTGGGCGACCTGCCGGGCATGATCGCCCGCGACTGCCGGCACATCCTGCAGAAGAGTTTCGTGGCCGAAATCGGCGCTGAATACGGCTGGCTGCTGCCGCAGATAAAGGTGTGAATCGAAACAAGGAGGGCTGTGGGAGCCCGGTCTCCGGGCGAACAGGGGGGCAACACCGCCGATATTCGCCCACAGGGTGGGCCCCCACAAGAGTCGGGCTCAGCGTGCGTTGAAGAAATTGATGATCCAGCGCATCACCAGCAAATCATCCACCTCGGCGCTGAGCGAATGCAGCGCCTCACGCACCCGGTTCGGGGGAATTCGGCTCTGCCGGCTCAGGGTCAGCTCCCGGGAATACTCCCGGGAAAACTCCGGATGCCCCTGCACACTGAGCATATGCTCCTGGTACTGCAGCATATAGAAGGGACAGAAGGCACTGCTGGCCAGCACCTCGACCCCTTCAGGCAACCGGCTCACCTGATCCTGATGACTGACCACCAGATCGATACCCGGTTTGTACGGCTCCATCCAGGCTTTGCGGCTATCAATCTGATTGAATGACACCCCCACGCCCCAGCCGCGCGCCGACTGCTCGACCTCGCCGCCCAGCGCCCGGGCCAGCAACTGATGACCAAAACAGATACCGGCGAACTTCTTCCTGCCGGCATCGAGACGACGGATAAAGTCTTCCAGCTCCGCCACCCAGGCCAGGCCGTCGAGTACACCGTGGCGGCTGCCGGAGGTGATATAAGCATCACAGTCATCGATATCGGCCGGCAGCTCACCGAGTCTCACATCGTAGATCGCAAATTCCAGCTGCGGATCGATCTGCAGCATCAGCTCGCAGAACATCTGCGGGTAGTTGCCGAACGCCGGCTGCAGCTGTTCCTGTACATCGTCGCACTGCAGAATGCCAATTTTCATCACGAACTCCTGTTGCCTTTCCGCGAATCAAAGCTCGCCACGAATGGCGCGACCGCAGAGTTCACTGTACTGCTCGGCGCTGAAGCGGATCGGGTTACCCCCGGCGGACGGATCCTCGGTCGCCATGTGGCCAATTTTCGCAAGCGTACCCTCGTCGATGCCGATCTCGCCGAGGCTGTGGGGAATCCCCACCTGGGCGCGCAGTTCCAATACCCAGTTGAGAAAACCCTCAAAGCTCGTATCGGCCAGGCCGATATAACGGGCTGCCCGCTCGATACGTTCAGTTACCATTTCACGGTTGGCCTTGAGCACATAAGGCATCAGGATGGCGTTGAGCAGGCCGTGGTGGGCATCGAACAGTGCGCCCAGCGGATGGGCCAGGGCATGCATGCCGCCGAGACCTTTCTGGAAAGCGGTCGCCCCCATGGACGACGCCGCGATCATCTGCATGCGCGCTTCCAGGTCCGTGCCATCGGCCACGGCGCGGGGCAGAAATTCGCGCACCAGGCGGATACCTTCAATGGCGATACCCTCGGCCATGGGGTGCCAGAACGGCGAGCAAAGCGCTTCCAGATTGTGGGACAGCGCATCCATGCCGGTGGCGGCGGTGACCTTGGGCGGCAGGCCGACGGTCAGGGCCGGGTCCAGAATCACGATCCCGGGCAGCATTTTGGGGTGGAAAATGATCTTCTTGATATGCTGCTCATCATCCGTAATCACCGAGGCCCGACCCACTTCAGAGCCGGTGCCGGCGGTGGTGGGTACCGCCACAATCGGTGCGACGCCATCGGCATCCACGCGGGTCCAGTTATCACCCACATCCTCGAAATCCCACAGTTCCAGCGTCTGGCCGGCCATCAGTGCCACCGCCTTGGCCGCATCCAGCGCAGAACCACCACCAAAGGCGATGACACCGTCGTGCTCACCTGCCCGGTAGGCCGCCAGGCCAGCATCGACATTCTTGCCGGTGGGGTTGCCCTTGATATCGCTGAACAGTCCGATGCGCAGGCCCGCAGCGCGGCATTGGGCCTCGGCTTCGGCCAGCATCGGCAGAGCTGCCAAGCCAGGGTCGGTGATCAGCAGCGGCGCCTGCATGCCCAGCGCCCTGCAGCTGTCGGCCAGTTCGCTGACGCGGCCTGCGCCTGCACGAATGTTGCTGGGATAGTTCCAGTTACCGCTCAGGTTTTCGTAGCTCATCGTCTTTGTCTCTGCTTGAGGTGGCAGGCACAAGGCCTGCCACCGGAATCGGTTGGGCGCTCAGATTTCTGTCTTCAGATGGAACGACTTGGGCCTTGTCAGATGCTCGAAACCGATGCTCGACAGGGTGCAGCCGCGACCGGAATTTTTCACGCCGGTCCAGGCCAGGGCCGGGTCCAGATAGTCGCAACGGTTGATGAAGAAGGTACCGGTATCCAGTTGTTCGCCAATGGCAACACCGGCGTCGATATCGCGGGTGAAGACCGAGGCGGTCAGGCCGAACTCGGAATCGTTCATCAGCGCCACGGCTTCTTCATCCGAGCTGACCTTCTGAATCGCCACCACCGGACCGAAGGTCTCTTCGCTCATCACCCGCATGCCGTGGTGCACATTCGTCAGCACCTGGGGTGCCAGATAGGCGCTGCCGGGGGCATCCAGCGGGAAGTCGGCGGGGTTGATATGGGCGATGGCGCCGGCGGCAACCGCCTCGTTCACCTGGCCACGGATAAAGTCGGCGGCACTGGCGCGCACTACCGGCCCCAGGGTGGTTGCAGGATCATCGGAGCGGCCCAGCCGGTACTGTTGCACCAGCGCTACGGCCTGCTCGACAAAGCGCGCATAAACGGACTCATGCACATAGATGCGCTCGATACCGCAGCAGGACTGCCCGGAATTGAAGAAGGCACCATCGACGGTGGTTTCAACGGCATGGGCAAGGTCGGCATCGGCCCGTACATAGGCCGGGTCCTTGCCACCGAGTTCCAGCCCGACGCCGATAAAGCGCCCGGCGGCGGCCTTCTCCACCATCTCGCCTCCCGGCACCGAGCCGGTAAAGCAGACATGATTGATGCGTTCATCCTGAATAACGCCTTCGGTATCGGCATGGGCCAGGTGCAGATACTGGAACACGCCCTCCGGCAGGCCGGCGGCGGCAAAGGCTTCGGCGAAGCGCTCGGCACAGAGCGGCGTCTGGGCGGAATGTTTCAGAATTACGCTGTTACCCGCCAGGATCGCGGGGATGATGGCATTCACCGCCGTCATGTAGGGGAAGTTCCAGGGCGCGATCACGAACACCACACCGACGGCTTCACGGGTGATATAGCGGCTGAAGCCCGGCTTTTCCGGCAGCTGAAGGGGTTGCAGCGCCTGGGCGGCGGCCGAAATCATGTAGCGGGCACGCTCTTCCAGCCCACCCACTTCGCCGGCGGCATAACGGATCGGCCGCCCCATCTGCCAGCATAGCTCCAGCGCGATTTCGTCCTTGCGGGCCACAAAGGCATCCACCATTGCGCTGCACAGCGCAATGCGTTCCTGCAGCGGCGTGCGTTTCCAGGCCTGCTGAGCGCAAGCGGCCCGGGCCAGGCTTGCGTCTATCTCGGCGGCGCTGGCGTAGTCGCGCACCACGTATTCGGAGCCGTCGATCGGGGACAGGGTTTTCAGCTGTTTGCTCATATCAATACTCGTCTTAATTCAGGCACCCGTCGCGACGGGCGGATCATCGGATAGCTGCAGGGCTCAGATAATTTCGAAGTAACGCTGCAGTTCCCAGTCGCTCACATGCTTGCGAAACTCCTGGCATTCCCAAACCCGGGTGGCGGCGTAATGCTCCACGAAGGCCTCGCCGAACAGCTCTTTCGCCGCTTCCGAGTCTCGCAGTGCCACGGCGGCCTCGTGCAGGGAGAGCGGCAGCGCCAGGCTGTCCGGATGCTCCTGAGTGTAGGCATTGCCCTGCACTGCGGCCTCGGGTTCAATCTCGTTCTCGATACCCCAGAGCCCGGCGCCCAGCGCCGCCGCCAGCGCGATATAGGGGTTGGCATCGGCCGAACCCAAACGGAACTCGACTCGCTGGGACTTTTCCGACCCCGGAATCACCCGCAGTGCCGTGGTACGGTTTTCCACCGCCCAGGTCGCATCGGTCGGCGCCCAGAAGCCCGGAATAAGGCGGGAATAGGCGTTCACTGTCTGAGCCATCATGGCCAGCAGCTGTGGCATCAGCTTCTGCTGCCCGCCGATGAAGTGGCGCTGCTGCCGACTCATGTTGTGCGGCTGCGTGGGGTCATGGAACACCGAGCCCGAACCGTCTTTGTGCTTGAGCGACATGTGGATATGCCCCGACTGGCCCGGATAGTCGTTGGACCACTTGGCCATGAAGGTGGCCATCATGTTGTTGCGCTGCGCCCAGACCTTGGTGAAGGTCTTGAACAGCGCCGCCTTGTCCGCCGCATCCGAGGCGTTATCTACCACCAGTGCGGCTTCCAGCACGCCGGGGCCGGTTTCGGTATGCAGGCCCTCGATGGGGAAATCCATCTGGCGCGAGAAGTCGAGCAGGTCGTGATACAGCTCGGCGTGCACGGAGTTGCGCAGCATCGAGTAGCCATGAAAACCCGGCGTAATGGGCTTCAGATCGCGGTAGCCCTTTTCACGGATCGAGTCCGGCGTCTCGTTGAACAGGAAGAATTCATATTCGAAGGCCGCGTACGGCTCGTAACCCAGCCGGTCGGCGCGCTTGAGCACACGCTGTAACAGGTTGCGCGGACAGACGGTATCGGCCGGCGTATCGAATTCGCAGATGAACAGCAGCATGTCCTTTTCGAACGGCAGCTCGCGGCAGGTATGGGGCAGGACCCGCACCGGCGCATCCGGATAGGCGGTGTGCCAGCCGGTGTATTTGACGCCGACGTTTTCATACAGCTGGTCATTGGAATCCCAGCCCAGCACCACGTCACAGAAGGCAAAACCGCTATCCAGCGCACTGAAGAACTTGTCCTTGCACATGTACTTGCCACGCATGATGCCATCGACATCATAGAGTCCCACCTTGACGTCGCGCAGACCGCGTTCGTCCACGATCCGTTTGGCATCGGCAACCGTTTTTACATCTCTGGGATTCATCATCTTGCCTGTCCTCGGGGAAGGCTGAACGCATCAGCCCCCGTTTTTATTGTCATGCCCGCAGACCTTTGGGCCTGCGCAACGATTATTCTCAGCTCAGCTCGGATTCAGCCCGAGCGATAGCTTCAAATTCTTCCTCCGGCGCCCGGGCGACCAGACGGTGGCGGCTGTAGAAGGCGAAGTAGGCCACCATCACCGCATAGAAAACGCCACTCCAGATCGCCGCTTCCGTGCTCACCAGGAAGGTGGAGGCAAAAGCCGCAATGGACAGTACGAAGGCGATGCCGGAGGTCAGGGATCCGCCCGGGGTTTTATAGGGACGCTCCAGATCCGGCTCCTTGCGGCGCAGGATCATGTGGGACAGAGTCATCAGGGCATAGGAAATGGTCGCTCCGAACACCGCCATGGTAATCATCAGGTCCCCCTCGCCGGTCAGAGACAGCCCGAAACCGATCAAGCCCGGTACCACCAGCGCCAATGTGGGTACCTTTTTCCTGCCGGTCACCGACAGCCAGCGCGGCAGGTAGCCGGCACGGGACAAAGCGAACACCTGTCGTGAATAAGCATAGATAATGGAAAAGAAGGACGCGATCAGCCCGAACAGCCCCACCACATTGACGAAGGTGGCCGCCCCCGAATCTTCACCGTAAACCGCCTGCAGCGCCCCCACCAGCGGTGCACCGTGGTCCTTCATCAGGTCGGTCCCGGCCACACCCGGCGCCAGAAACAGCACCAGGATGCCGAATACCAGCAGCACGGCCATGGCGGTGATAATGCCTCGGGGCATGTCCCGGGCCGGGTTCTTGCATTCTTCTGCCGCGAGCGGCACACCCTCGACCGCCAGAAACAGCCACATGGCAAAGGGCAGCGCCGCCCAGATGCCGATATAGCCTTCGGGCAAAAAGCTGCTGGCGCCGGCCGCAGCCGTATTTACGCTGACATCGAACAGGTTATCGACACTGAAGTACGGCAGGGTACCGGCGATAAACACCAGGATGGCGGCAACCGCGAGCCCGGTAATCACCATCATGATTTTCAGCGCTTCACCGGCACCCCAGAGGTGAATGCCGATAAAGAGCGCATAGAAGGCTGCATAGACCAGGGGCCCGTCGAGCCCGAACAGCTCGTTGACATAGCCACCGATAAAGATCGCGATGGCCGCCGGTGCAATGGCGTACTCCAGCAGAATCGCGGTACCGGTCAGGTAGCCACCCCAGGGTCCCAGGGCCCGGCGAGCAAAACTGTAACCGCCGCCGGCAGTAGGCAGTGAGGCCGACAGTTCGGCCAACGCCAGCACCTTGCAGCTGTACATCAGCGCCATCAGCACGAAAGC
>JBFGZM010000170.1:0-7889 GCA_041586815.1 Marinobacterium sp.
GCCTGAAAGACATCCGTGATCACTGCTGTTCCTTTTTCTTCCAGCCACCTTCGCGAATATACACTGGCAGCCCATCCTCGGGCGCCAGCCCTCGCCCGTGCGCCAGGTCACTGGCTGCAATACGCAGCATCGCACTGGCACGGGGATAGATGTCCAGCACCGGCGCAGTAATAACCGCCTGCACCGCCGGCGCCATGTCTGTCAGGTAGTTGAACCCGGGGCCAACGCCCAGCCAGGGCGCCTCTTGCGGCAGACGCAACTCGGCAGCACCGCAGACCTGCTCTGCCAGCATGGCGACGGGCAGGCCATCTTCCAGCTGGTAGGCACACCAGTATATTTCATCCATGCGGGCATCCAGCGCCGCAATGACCCGGTCATGTTTCAGCAAGCCCCCCTGCTCCAGCGCCATCGCCGCCAGCGTGGAGATTGGCAACACCGGCACGTCCGCGGCGAACGCCAGCCCCTGGGCGATGCCCGTGGCAATACGGATACCGGTAAAGGAGCCGGGACCGCGACCAAAGGCAACCGCATCGAGATCGCTGGCACTGAGCCCGGCCTCGCTCAGCAGAGCTTCAGCCATGGGCAGCAGCAGCTGTATATGCTTGCGCGGCACCACGCGAAAATCCTCCACCACCTCGCCGTCCTGCCAGAGGGCAACGGAACAGGCGTCGGTGGAAGTATCCAGTGCAAGTATCTTGCTCATTACTACCTTCTTGAACACAGAACGGGGCGCCAGAGCCAGGACTGGAAGCTTCCATCCCGCCCTTTCACGCCCCTGTATGACGAGACAACCGGCATTCTACCCCCGGCACTGTTACATTTCATTACCATCCCAAGGATCAGCGTCAGCGGCCTGCGCCCTTCACGTGTGCGAACACGCCAGGCCGCGTCACAAACGGCTGTCGAGGTTTCATGGTTACCCCTGGGCTTCAGGTTCTGATGAGAGCAAGCCTTCGCCCCAGCGCGGTAACAGGGTCTGCTCGATTCCCAGCTGATTGAGAATGCGCGCGACGATAAAGTCGACCATATCCTCCACCGACTGCGGCCGATGATAGAAGCCAGGGCTGGCCGGCACCACCACCACCCCCATGCGAGTAAGCTTGAGCATGTGCTCCAGGTGAATTTCCGAATAGGGCGCCTCGCGGGGCACCAGGATCAGCTGGCGCCGCTCCTTCAGGGCAACATCGGCGGCGCGCTCTATAAGGTTGTTACTGGCGCCGGTGGCAATGGCCGAGAGGCAGCCGGTGCTGCAGGGGCATACCACCATGGACGAAGGCGCACCGGAGCCCGAGGCCACCGGCGCCATCCACTGCTCGCGACCAAAAACAAGAATCTGTTCCGGCGCAGCGCCATACAGAGTGCTCAGAAAAGCCTGCTGCTCATCCGTTCGCCCCGGCAGTGCCAGATCAGTTTCGGTGGCGATGACCACCTGGGCGGCCTTGGAAATCATCAGCATGACCTGAATATCCGCCGCCACCAGACACTGCAACAGACGCAAACCATACTGGACACCCGAAGCACCGGTTATCGCCAGAGTGATGCGACGCGGCTCTTGCGTACTCATGCCAGCCCTGCCTTTTCCTGCAGCGCGGCCACCAGACGCTGATGAATTCCCTCGAAGCCACCATTGCTCATGATCAGTATATGGCTCCCTGCCCGGGCCTCGCGCACGAGGTCCTCGATCAGGGTGGTGGTATTGCGTGCCAGCATCGCCGGTACCGGAGACTGAGCCACCACCGCATCCAGCGACCAGTCCAGCCCTTGTGGCTGGTACCAGTACACCTGACTGGCGGCGGCCACCGAGGGCGCAAGGGCATCCCGATGCGCACCAAGGCGCATGGTATTGGAGCGCGGTTCCACTACCGCGATGATCGGCGCCTCGCCGACCCGGGCACGCAGGCCCGCCAGGGTGGTTTCGATGGCTGTGGGATGATGGGCAAAGTCGTCGTACACGCAAACGCCGGCCACCTCGCCCACCAGCTCCATGCGCCGTTTCACACCACCAAAACAGCACAGCGCCTCTATTCCATGCTGCGGCCGCACACCAACATGGCGCGCCGCCACCAGCGCTGCCAGGGCATTACTGACGTTGTGACGCCCGCTATGGGCCCAGTCAACGACGCCCTGACACTCACCCTCGAACCAGACCTCGAACCGGCTGCCATCCTCGCTCAGGAGGCGCGCCTGCCAGGCCGCGGATGCCTCATCGGACGCATCGCGCAGCCCTGTCCGCACCAGCTCGGACCAGCATCCCATCTCGATCACCTCATCCAGCGCCGGTTGCCCCAGGGGAACCACCAGCTGACCATTGCCCGGCACGATACGCACAACATGGTGGAACTGCCGCTGGATCGCCGCAAGATCAGGGAAGATATCCGCATGATCGTACTCCAGATTGTTCAGGATCAGGGTACGCGGGTGGTAATGCACAAACTTGGAACGCTTGTCGAAAAAAGCCGTGTCGTACTCATCGGCTTCGATCACGAAGAAGGGAGAACTCCCCAGCCGGGCCGAAACAGGAAAGTCCCTGGGTACACCACCGATCAGAAAGCCCGGCTCCATGCCGGTATGCTCCAGCACCCAGGCAAGCATGGTGGCCGTGGTGGTCTTGCCGTGAGTACCGGCCACCGCCAGCACCCAGCGCTCGTGCAGCAGGTTGTCCGACAGCCACTGGGGCCCCGACTGGTAGCGCAATCCCCGATTCAGCACAGCCTCAACGCACGCGTTGCCCCGGGACATGGCATTGCCGACGATGACCATATCCGGTGCAGGCTCGAGCTGCGCCGGATCAAAGCCCTGGGTCAGTTCGATACCCTGCTGCTCCAGCTGGGTGCTCATGGGCGGATAAACATTGGCATCGGAGCCCGTGACACGGTGCCCCAGCTCCTTGGCGAGAATGGCCAGCGACCCCATAAAGGTGCCGCAAATGCCCAGTATATGGATATGCACGCAACAGAATCCTGTTCTACATCGGTTTGGGGCATGATACCCGTTTTACTGTCAGGGTCGCACCCGTTTAAATCCGCATAAATTTGCCGCCAAACCATGCAAATGGCTACCAACTCCCGTATAATTTTGCGCCGAACTCCCCCTCCAAACCCGAAAGGTTTAAGCAGAACAATGCAGCTCCTGAGCCAGTTCCTGAAACACCAGAAGACTGACGAACAACTGGTCGAATTGATCGACACGTTGATGGTCGCATGCAAGGAAATTGCACTGCAGCTGCGTGAAGGCGCGCTGGCCGGCATACTGGGCACCACCGACAATACCAATGTGCAGGGTGAAACCCAGAAGAAGCTCGACGTCATCTCCAACGATGTACTGAAGAAGCTGCTGCTGGACAACCCCCTGGTAGCGGGCCTAGCCTCGGAAGAGGAAGACGATCCTGTTCCCGGCAACCCGAATGGCCGCTTCCTGGTGACCTTCGATCCGCTGGACGGCTCGTCCAACATCGACATTAATGTATCGGTTGGCACCATCTTCTCGGTACTGGAGCTGACCCCCGGTGAAGACCCGGCACTGCACTCGAGCTACCTGCAGCAAGGTCGTCGCCAGGTGGCAGCGGGCTACGTGCTCTACGGCCCCTCCGCCGTGCTGGCGATGACCACCGGCAAAGGCGTAAACTTCTTTACCCTGGCCCACACGGGAGACTTCATCCTCACCCGTGAAAACGTCAAGATCCCGGCACAGACCCGCGAGTTCGCCATCAACATGTCGAACCAGCGCTACTGGGAGCCGGCGATGCAGAACTACATCGGCGACCTGCTGCTGGGCAGCGATGGTCCCCGCGGCAAGAACTACAACATGCGCTGGATCGCCTCCATGGTGGCCGAAGTGCATCGCGTACTGACCCGCGGCGGCATTTTCAGCTATCCCTGGGATGCCCGCGAGCCGGCCAAGCCCGGCAAGCTGCGCCTGATGTACGAAGGCAACCCCATGAGCTTTCTGATCGAGCAGGCCGACGGTCTCGCCAGCACCTGCCGCGCCCCGATCATGGACGTTCAGCCCAGCGAAATACACGAACGTGTATCCATTGCGCTGGGGTCGCGTGAAGAAGTGGAAGCCCTGCTGAGCTACCACAGCGACACCGACAAGTAATTTGCCCCCCAAGGCACAGGGCCAGGCGGCCATAAGTCGAATATCACCGACCGGCTGCCTGTGGCTATAATCCCCTACTGCTTTCAGACCCGACCTTAAACTGCTAACAGGAAGACACGCATGAGCTTCGCTAAAGTGCCTGCCGGCAAAGACCTGCCGAACGATTTGTACGTGATCATCGAAATTCCGGCCGAGAGCTCCCCGGTCAAATACGAGATCGACAAGGACGCCGATGCCATCTTCGTTGACCGTTTCATGGCCGCCCCCATGTTTTACCCGGCCAACTATGGCTACATCAACAACACCCTGGCTGATGATGGCGATGCGCTGGACGTGCTGGTACTGACCCCGCACCCGGTTGTCACCGGTTCCGTGATTCGCTGCCGCCCGGTGGGCGTGCTGAACATGACCGACGAAGCTGGCGAAGACGCCAAGCTGATCGCCGTGCCCCACGAAAAGCTGAGCCAGGCCTACAACGACGTCAAGGATGTTGAAGACCTGCCCAAGCTGCTGCTGGACCAGATCTCCCACTTTTTCGAGAACTACAAAACTCTGGAAAAAGGCAAGTGGGTCAAGGTTGAAGGCTGGGCGAATGCCGATGCCGCTCGCGCCGCGATCGTTGAGGCCGCTGCCGCCTACGAAGCCGCCAAGTAACCCTTGCGCGCCCTGCCGGGTGGCTGCCTTCCAGCCACCCGGTACCGTTTTGCAGCTCAGCCTTAACGCCCGCCCAAAGCATTCATTCAGGACGTGCCCGCCACGGGCTCCCTCGTCAGAGCGCTCCCAGCTTCAGCTCTCCACTTTCCAGCACATTGACATAGGGCAGATAGGCGCCCAGGTCCAGCCGCGCGTTCAGCTCGTAACCGACACTCTCGCGCCTTGTCTGCAGCAGGTCGGCCAGCAGCCGAAAGCCATTCAGCAAATCCGCCGTGGCGGTCACGCTGAAATCCGCCTCGCCGTAGGCCGGCACAGCAGGCAGATCATTGGCGACACCATTGAGCAGCTTGCGCCCCTCCAGCGACACCTGATAACTGATGCCCTGCAGGCTGATGGCCTCGCGGTTTGGATTGATAATATGCAGCCCGATCAGAAAGCGCGGCGCCATGCCCTCGGACGGCAGAGACCGGAAAGACGTCACGGAAACAACCGGTTTCTCGAAATCAGACTGCACCGCGGCACAGCCGGCCAGCAGCAGCATCCACAATAGCAGCAGTGCCCGCTTCAGGGTCAGCATGCATCAAACCTCCATCCGGGTTACATCGACAGCAAAGGCTGCACAGTATCCCAGCCCGCAGCTTAACGCCACCGATACAGCGCATAGCCACAGTCTTCTCTCAGGTGGTCCAGTCGAGAATAACCTTGCCACTCTGACCCGATTGCATGGCGGCAAATCCGGCTTCGAAATCATCGACCCTGAAGTGATGAGTAATCACCGGGGAAAGATTAAGACCGCTTTGCAGCATGGCCACCATCTTGTACCAGGTTTCGAACATTTCACGACCGTAAATCCCCTTGATTTCAAGCCCCTTGAAAATCACCTGATTCCAGTCGATCGCCGTGTTGGTGGGCGGAATACCCAGCAAGGCGACCTTGCCGCCGTGGTTCATGTGAGCCAGCATGTCGGTGAAAGCCGCCGGCACGCCGGACATTTCCAGCCCCACATCAAAGCCTTCCAGCATGTGCAGATCCTGCATTACATCACCCAGGGACTGGCGCTGCACATTCACGGCCCGGGTCGCCCCCATCTGAGTCGCCAGCCCCAGACGGTAGTCGTTTACATCGGTGATTACCACGGTACGCGCCCCCACGTGACGGGCGATGGCCACCGCCATGATGCCGATGGGGCCGGCGCCCGTGATCAGCACATCCTCCCCCACCAGGTTAAAACTCAGCGCCGTATGGGTGGCATTGCCGAACGGGTCGAAAATGGCCGCCAGGTCATCGGATACATCCGGCGGAATGCGAAACGCGTTAAAAGCCGGAATGACCAGGTACTCGGCGAAGGCCCCTTCGCGATTGACCCCCACCCCTACCGAATTGCGACACAGATGACGACGCCCTGCACGGCAGTTTCGACAGGCGCCGCAGGTGATGTGCCCTTCGCCCGATACCCGGTCGCCAATTTCAAAGCCGTGCACTTCCTGGCCGATCCTGACGATCTCCCCGACATATTCGTGCCCCACATGCATGGGCACCGGTATCGTTCTTTGCGCCCACTCATCCCAGTTCCAGATATGAATATCCGTGCCGCAGATGGCAGTCTTGCGGATCTTGATCATGACATCGTTATGCCCGACCCTAGGCGTGCGGGTACGGACCAGTCGGAGGCCAGGGCCGGCTTCCAGCTTGGCCAACGCCTTCATGTCAGCACCCCGAGTTCGTGCCCCACTCGAGTGAAAGCACCGATAGACGCATCAATCTGGGTATCCGTGTGAGCGGCACTCATCTGGGTACGTATGCGGGCCCTGCCCTTGGGCACCACCGGAAAGCTGAAGCCAATGACATAGACGCCCTCGCGCAACAGCGCTTCGGCCATGCCTGCGGCCAGAGAGGCATCCCCCAGCATAACGGGGACAATCGGGTGACCGGCACCGGTCAGCTGAAAGCCCGCCGCCTGCAGTCCCTTTCGAAATCGCGCCGTATTGCGCTGCAGCCGAAGCCTCAGCGCGCCCCCTTCGGCACTTTCAATCAGCTGCAGCACCCGCAAAGACGCACTGACAATGCAGGGCGCCAGACTGTTGGAAAAGAGATAAGGTCGCGACAGCTGACGCAATAGCGCAACTATCTGTCGTCGCCCGGAGGTAAAGCCACCGGAGGCACCGCCGAGCGCCTTGCCCAGGGTACCGGTAATGATATCCACCCGCCCCTGCACACCACAGTGCTCCACCGTGCCGCGACCACCGGCACCGACAAAGCCCACTGCATGGGAGTCGTCCACCATAACCTGGGCGTTGTAGCGCTCGGCCAGATCGCAGATGCCGCGCAGGTCCGCAATGACGCCGTCCATGGAAAACACCCCGTCTGTCGCGATCAGCTTGAAGCGGGCACCCGCGGCATCGGCGGCCTGCAGCTGTACCTCCAGGTCTGCCATGTCGTTATTGCGATAACGGTAACGCTGCGCCTTGCACAGGCGCACGCCATCAATGATGGATGCATGGTTCAGCTCATCGGAGATGACCGCATCCCCGGCATCGAGCAGGGTTTCAAACAAGCCGCCGTTGGCATCGAAGCAGCTGGAATACAGGATGCTGTCCTCGGTCCCCAGAAACGCAGACAGCGCGGACTCCAGCTGTTTGTGCGGTTGCTGGGTACCGCAGATAAAGCGCACCGACGCCATGCCAAAACCATGGCGCTCCAGCCCCTGGGCTGCGGCCTCGATCAAGCGCACATCATTGGCCAGACCCAGGTAATTATTGGCGCAGAAATTGAGTACCTGTTCGCCGCCGGCCAGGCGGATCAGGGGTGACTGCGCACTGTCTATAACCCGCTCTGTCTTGAAAAAACCGTCATCAGTCAGGGTATCCAGCCGCTGCTGCAGCTGTGCCAGAAAAGCATTGTCCATGCTGTACTCCCGCTCGGGCCAACTCAGAGAAAAGTTTTGCTGCCAAAACCATAGCAGCCCGCAACGGTCGTCACATGGCTTGAGAGCAAGGCTGGTCAAAGTTGCCGTTTAACTTTACTCTCAAGCACTGTCCGTCTGCGGTTGAAAAAGGAGTACCCATGGACCTGAACCTGTCGCTCTACCAGACCCGAGTCATCGGTGCGCTGATCGAGAAGGAGATCACCACACCGGA
>JBFGZM010000171.1:0-7855 GCA_041586815.1 Marinobacterium sp.
AGGTCTATATCGAATCCGGCGATCACCAGAACCTGCTGCGCCTGTCAGGACCTGAGTTTCGCCGGCTGATGGCAGGCGCCGAGGCGGTAGATGCTTCTCGGCATCTGTAGCCCCACCACCTTACCTACTTCACCGCAGCCCCAGGTGAGAATGGAAGATTAGCTGTACAGCCGGCTATCGAGCCAGGCGGTAATCTGCGCGGCGGGCAACGCCCCCACCTTGGTATTCACAACCTCGCCGTCGCGCAGCAGCATCAGCGTTGGCAGACCGCGAATGCCCATCTGGGCCGTGATCTGCGGGTTGTCATCAACGTTCAGCTTCACGAAACGCACCTTGCCCGCATAGGTCTGGGCCATACTGGCGATGACCGGCGCCACATCCTGGCACGGCTTGCACCAAGGCGCCCAGAAATCGACGACCACTGGCAGCTCGCTAGCCAAAACCTGCTGTGCGAAGTCCGCATCACCCACACCCATTACCTGATTGCTCATCGTTATTGCTCCTTGTCCCTTGAATTAAGGCTGGTAGGCGACGCTGGTGTCGGCCTTTGCTGTCAGATTGATGTCCACCGGGGTGACAGTCATGCCCGGCATTACGCGCATCAGGCTGTTGACCATCACGCGATCTCCGGCGTTAAGCCCCTGCACCACCAGACGCCGCTCACCCACCGCCGCACCGAGTGTTACCGGCCGGTAGGTCACGACATTGTTCTCATCAACGACATAAACGTATTTTTGATTCTGATTGGTTCCCAGAGAGCGCTGCTCCACCAGCAGAGCCTGCTCCTGGGCAGGCGCCGCGAGCCGGACACTGGCGAACATGCCGGGAATCAAGGCACCGTCCGGGTTGTCGAACAATGCCCGGGCACGGATGGTACCGCTCTGGGTGGAAAGACGGTTGTCGAACGCATGCAACTCACCCTGGTACACCCTGTCATCCCCCGTCAGGCTGAGGGTCACGGCCAACGGTTTGTCGCTGCGCTTACGCACCAGGTTCAGATAGGTCTGCTCATCCACGTCGAATTCAGCGTACAGGCGATCACTGGACACTATCGTCGTGAGCACAGGGCCATTGGCGCCGCCTTCCACCAGGTTGCCGCGCGTCACTTCGCTGCGGCTGATGCGCCCGCTCGTCGGCGCGCTGATATGGGCGTACTCGAAATTGAGTTGAGCGATGTCCAGTGCGGCCTCGGCGGCATTCACATCAGCCTGGGTGACACGGTAGTCATTATTGACAGAGTCGAACTGGCTTTTCGAAATCACCTTGCGGTATTCCAGCCCCTTGACCCGGTCGAGCTCGACACGGGCAAACTCAACCCGCGAACGGGCCGATGCCAATGCCGCTTTGGCACTGGCCACTTCGGCGGCGTAAGGGCGCGGGTCGATCACATACAGGGGGTCGCCGGCCTTCACCAGGCTACCCTCGCGAAACAGCACCTGATCCAGCGTACCACCGACCCTGGGCTTTACCTCAACCACTTCGACGGCTTCAAGGCGTCCTGAAAATTCGCTCCAGATGCTGACGGCTTCAGGCTGCACCCTCATGACCTCAACCCTGGGTGCAGCCGACGGCGCCTGAGGCGCTGCAGCCCGGGTATCTTGCGAGTACTCGAGTCCGAACGCACCTACCATCAGCAGCGCTGCCGTCGTCACTACCAGAGCTGCGCGCCCCCTGCGTTTTCCGATCCCCATGATTCACCTCCAAGAAGCCTGTGACAACCGACAAACATACCGGTTGGTATAATAAGCGCAAGTTAATCATACCGATCGGTATGCGTCAAGGTTAATGAAATGATCAGACAAACTGAAAGCCAGCACCGCAGACGGCCGCAAACTCAGGCTGACCACGAGCTGGAACAAGGAGATAAACGGGAAAAACACAAAAAACAAGGGCCTCAGAACGAGACCCCGAACAAGAATTATGACCTCAAGGGAGGTTCAGGCAACTTGACTGCAAGCGGGGCGCGTTGCACCACGATACTCCTGCTTGAGATCAATCAGGCGATATACACCGTCACGCATATCCGCCTTGACCCGCTCTATATCGTTGTAGATGCGGCCATATCTCAGCAGACCCTGTACAAATTGATACATTAACCTGGCCAATTGCGATACATCCGGATCGCCATTAAGCAGCCCCGCATCCTTGAGACCCTGAATCAGCCGGATGTCATAGGCGATCTTGTTCTCGGACATTTCCTGCGCCACCAGGCGCACCTTGTCCTCATCGCAACCGCACTGGCCACCGGAGGTGAACACCGGACAACCGACAACCTTCTGGCTTGAAGCTGCATCACAGTCGACTGATTTCACCTGCGCATGGCCGAGAATAATATCCAGCAGACCTTCAAGTCGTTCAAGTGGGTCCAGGCCGGAGGTAAAAAGCGCCTCCAGTTCCTGTTTCGTATTTTCCCAGGCATGCATCACTGCGGCATAGTACAGATCCGCCTTGGTCTCGAAGTAATGATAGAAACTGCCCTTGGTCACTCCGGCTTGCTTGCAGATCTCATTCACACCCACACTGGTATAATTGCTTTGCCAGATCAGGCTCATTGCGGTACAGAGCAACTTCTCTCGGGTATCCGTTTGCTTGCGCATGACAACACGTGCCTCCCGACCCTTTATTATGAACCTGAACTATAACAAACCAACCAGTATGCCCACAAGCAGTGAAGGGTTATATTGCCGACGACTCTGAAAGCCGCCGGCGCTGCCCCTTAACTGTCCTGCCTGACCGGGGCATTGGCATTGTTGCGCATTCTTAAACTACGCAGCAGCACATAGAACACCGGCGTCAGAATCAAGCCGAACAATGTCACCCCCAGCATGCCTGCAAACACGGCGATACCCATGGTATTACGCATCTCGGCACCGGCCCCTGTAGAAACCGCCATGGGCAGCACACCCATGATAAAGGCAAAGGATGTCATCAGAATGGGCCTCAGACGCAAGCGGCTGGCCTCAACGGCGGCGGCAATAACACTGCGCCCCTGATGCTCGAGTTCGCGCGCAAACTCAACGATCAGTATCGCGTTCTTGGTCGCCAGCCCCATCAGTACGAACAGGCTGATCTGGGTAAAGATATTGTTGTCGCCCCCGGTGAGCCAGACACCCACCAGCGCCGACAGCATGCTCATGGGAATGATCAGCACAATCGACAGCGGCAACAGCAGGCTTTCGTACTGTGCCGCCAGCACCAGGAACACCAGCAGAATAACCAGCGGAATGACCAGCGTGGTGGTATCACCGGCCAAAATCTGCTGATAAGTCAGCTCCGTCCACTCGTATTTCATGCCCGCGGGCAGCGTTTCGTCAAGAATACGGGTCATCGCATCCTGCGCCTGCCCCGACGAGTAGCCCGGTGCGGCACTGCCATTGAGGTCCGCCGCACGGAAAGCGTTATAGCGCTGTGCAGCTTCAGGGCCGAACGTTTCGCTGATGCGCACAACCGAGCCCAGGGGAACCATCTCACCTTCATTGTTGCGCACTTTCAGGCGCAAAATGTCATCGGGCGAGTCCCGAAATTCCTTGTCCGCCTGCGCGATAACCTGATAGGTACGCCCGAACTGGTTGAAGTCATTGACATAGATCGACCCCAGATAGGTCTGCATGCTGTCGAATACTTCACTGATATTCAGGCCCAGCTGCTTGGCCCTTGTACGATCAAGATCTGCATAAAGCTGCGGCACGTTGATCTTGTAGCTGGAAAATACACCTGTCAGCTCAGGCGCCGAGCGCGCCTTGGCCTGCACCTCTTCCAGCACCTTTTGCAGCGCTTCGTAGCCCTGGTCGGTACGGTCTTCTATCTGCAGCTTGAAACCACCAATGTTACCGAGCCCCGGGACCGGCGGCGGCGGGAAGATGGCAACAAAACCTTCTTCAATGGCATTGTATTGCTGCTGCAGCTGCTGGCTGATGCCAAAGGCGGACAGTGACGGGTCGGTACGCATGTCAAAATCATCAAGGGGCACGAATACAATGCCGGCACTGGGGCTATTGATAAAGCCGTTGATCGACAACCCCGGAAACGCCACCGCATCGGCAACGCCCGGAGTCTTGAGCGCAAGCTCACTCATTTCCCGAATAACGGCTTCGGTACGGTCCAGGGTGGCGCCGTCGGGCAACTGCACAAAGCTCACCAGGTACTGCTTGTCCTGGGTCGGTATAAAGCCCGTCGGCACCGCCTTGAACATCCCGTAGGTTGCGACCAGCAAGAACACATAAGCCATCATGCCCAGCCCCTTGCGCCGCACCACGCCGCCGACTCCATTGGCGTAACCATCGGATGCACGGCGGAAGAAGCGGTTGAACAGACGGAAGAAACCGCCAAACAGCCGCTCCATCAAACGGCTGAGCCAGTCTTTGGATTCACCTTCAGGCTTAAGCAGCATGCGCGCCAGCGCGGGGCTCAGGGTCAGGGAATTGATGGCCGAAATCACGGTGGAGATCGCGATGGTCAGCGCGAACTGGCGATAAAACTGACCGGTCAGCCCGCTGATCATCGCAATGGGCACGAACACGGCGAGCAACACCAGCGTGGTTGCCACGATAGGCCCGGTCACCTCGCGCATGGCCTTGATGGTCGCCTCGCGCGGCGCCAGACCATCGGAAATATTACGCTCCACGTTCTCGACCACAATGATGGCGTCATCCACCACGATACCGATAGCCAGAATCAGCCCGAACAGCGTCAGCACGTTGATCGAAAAACCGAACAGGTACATCAGCGCGAAGGTACCGACAATGGATACCGGCACCGCCAGCAACGGAATGACCGAGGCACGCCAGGACTGCAGGAACACCACGACCACCAGCACCACCAGCGCCACCGCTTCCAGCAGGGTCTTGATCACTGCATTGATAGAACCCTTCACAAATACCGTGGGGTCGTACACCACATCGTAATCAACGCCATCGGGGAAGGTTTGCTTCAGCTCTTCCATGGTGGCCCGCACATCACGGGAGATGTTCAGCGCATTGGCGCCAGGTGCGGCAAAGATCGGTACCGCCACCGCATCCTTGTTGTTCAGCATCGAGCGCAGTGCATACTCGGAAGCGCCAAGCTCCACGGAAGCCACATCACTCAGGCGCGTAATCCGGCCCTCCTGGCTGGTGCGAATAATGATCTCGTTGAATTCCTCGGGGCTCTCCAGCCGCCCATGCGCATTCACCGGCAGCTGCAACTGCGTCACATCAGCATAGGGTGCGCCACCGATCATGCCGGCCGCCACTTGCACATTCTGCTCGCGCACGGCGTTGATCACATCAGCCGCGGTCAGATTCCGCTCGGCGATTTTATCGGGATTGAGCCAGATCCGCATGGCGTAATCTCCGGAGCCAAACAGGCGAACCTGCCCCACACCACGAATGCGGGCCAGCTCATCCTTGACGTTCAACACCGCGTAGTTGCGCAGGTACAGCATGTCATACCGATCATCAGGTGATGTCAAATGCACCACCATGGTGAGATCGGGGTTACTCTTGACCGTCGTCACTCCCAGCTGGCGTGTGACCTCGGGCAGGCGCGGCAACGCCTGGGACACGCGGTTCTGTACCAGCTGCTGAGCCAGGTCCGGGTCGGTGCCAATTTCGAAGGTCACGGTCAGCGTCATGCGACCGTCCGTGGTGGACTGGGAGTACAAGTACAGCATGTTCTCCACGCCGTTAATCTGCTCTTCCAGCGGCGTCGCCACGGTCTCGGCAATAACCTTGGGGTTGGCTCCCGGAAAGCTGGCACTGACCACGATCGAAGGCGGCGTCACATCCGGGTATTCCGACACCGGCAACTGCAACACCGCCAGCAAACCGGCAAGAAAAATCAGCACCGACAACACACCGGCAAAGACCGGTCGGTCGATAAAGAATTTCGACAAATTCATTTTGAGCCCTATCAAGGATTTGGCCACTTGTGCAGAGGCTCGGGGCCTGACCGTCCACACAAGCGGCATGATTATGGTACTGCCGGGTCCGGATGTTCTCGCACAGAACATACCGATCGGTATGCGAACCCATCTAAACATACCGGTTGGTCTAGTGTCAAGGTGATTGCTCTTCTGGCACTGCAGCAAGGCGGTGGAATCCAGTCAATTCCTCGCGCCTGAAGATACATCTGGCACTAAACTCAATACCCCTGCATCTGCTAGTCTGCAGAAGCAGGGGTCAGCCGCATTGCTATCCACCCGCTGATCCCGGTTCCGCACTATCGCAACCGCGTTGCCGCTATTTTTAAGGAGGACACCATGCCAGGCCTTTTGCCCGACGTTGATCCAGAAGGATTGCTTGAATACTCGGTGGTCTACACCGACCGTTCACTGAACCACATGTCCCGCGCCTTCCAGGGTGTAATGACAGACATCTCCGGCATGCTGAAAGAGGTCTACAACGCCCATTCGGCGGTAATTGTGCCCGGCAGCGGCACCTTTGGCATGGAAGCGGTGGCACGTCAGTTCGCCACCGGACAAAAGTGCCTGGTGGTGCGCAACGGCTGGTTTAGCTACCGCTGGACCCAGATTTTCGAGATGGGTAACATCCCCGGCGAATCGCTGATCTTCAAGGCACGTCCTGCTGACACCGCCCCTCAGTCACCGTTTGCACCGGCGCCTGTCGACGAAGTGGTGGCCGCCATCCGCGACAAAAAGCCAGCACTGGTGTTTGCGCCCCACGTCGAGACCTCCTCCGGCATGATGTTGCCCGATGACTATATCCGCGCTCTGGCCGATGCGGTGCACGAGGTGGGCGGCCTGCTGGTCATCGACTGCATCGCCTCCGGGACCCTCTGGCTCGACATGCAGGCCACCGGCGTGGATGTACTTATCAGTGCGCCCCAGAAAGGCTGGAGCGGCTCCCCCTGCTGCGCCATGGTAATGCTCAGCTCGCGAGCACGTGAGCATATCGACAGCACCACCAGCACCAGCTTTGCCTGTGATTTGCGCAAATGGCTGCAGATCATGGAAACCTATGAGAGCGGTGCCCACGCCTACCATGCCACCATGCCGACAGATGCCCTGACCCGCCTGCGCGATGTGATGCTGGAAACCCGCGACTACGGCTTTGCGGATGTGCGCGAAGAACAGATCGAACTGGGCCTGCGCGTGCGGGCATTGCTGGAGCGCAGGGGCTTTTCCAGTGTCGCAGCACCCGGCTTCCAGGCCCCCGGCGTGGTGGTCAGCTATACCCGTGACAATGGCATCCAGAACGGCGCCAAGTTTCTCGCAGAAGGCATGCAGATTGCGGCCGGTGTACCACTGATGTGCGACGAGCCCGAGGACTTCCAGACCTTCCGCCTGGGCCTCTTTGGGCTGGACAAGTTGCACAATCCCGAACGCACGGTTGCGGCCCTGGAACAGGCACTGGACAAGGTGTTGTAACCGCCACAGCGCCCGCCGCCTTGTCCCGGCGCTGCGGGCGTATCGCTCCCGCGATAACGCTAAGTCATTGATGTGTGTTTTTTCAACACCCACTATAAGCAGGCTAAATGTTTAACATAAGCTGCTAAGTATCTAATATAAATTACTGAAAAATATAAATATTTAACCAATAATCGCACCAGAATACGACCTTTGACACAGCCCCAAGATTGTCGACACATCTTAACTTAAGACCCGCTTTAGGCTAAAATGGCGCCCGCCAATGAACAATCGAAAGCGAGTCGACACACCGCCAGGACCGCAATAGAGACGCATTACACAGGTCTTGGCAGAAGCGACAACTGATGAGGGCTATATCGTGCTTGAAGCATATCGCAAACATGTAGAAGAACGTGCCCAGGAAGGCATCCCGCCGAAGCCCCTGGATCCGGAACAGACCGCAGCCCTGATTGAACTGCTTAAAAACCCGCCTGCCGGTGAAGAAGAAAC
>JBFGZM010000172.1:0-7671 GCA_041586815.1 Marinobacterium sp.
GCCGGCTTACTGGGAGTATATCGCCCGGATTCGTGAGGCGATTCCGATCCCTGTTACCGCCAATGGCGAAGTCTGGAGCTGGGATGATTATCAGCGCTGTCGCGACGTCAGCGGTTGTCGCGATGTGATGATCGGGCGCGGCCTGATATCAAGGCCGGATCTGGCCCGGTCCATCAAGCGCCGTTTGCAGGGTGAGGCTGAAGCCGGCATGGACTGGTTCGAGATGCAGGGCGTACTGCTCGATTATTTTGACCAGATCGTCGCCGACAAGGTGCGCGGTTATGTACATGGTCGTCTCAAGCAGTGGCTGCATCAGCTGAAAAAGCACTATCCGCAAGCGGAGCAGCTGTTCAGCCAGGTGAAAACATTGCGCGATGTCGAACCCATTCGCCAGCTGCTCATCGAGCAGCGTGCAGCCGCCTGAGCCTGCAAGCAGGCTAACTTATTCTCCGGTGTGAATTTGCACCGCCTGGCGTTTCGGGCCCCACTGGCCCGGTGCGGCTTCGAAATGCCCTGGCAATGGTGTACCGCAGTGGCTGCAACGCCCCCGGGCATCAAGGTTCCATTCCCCCAGCTGATACCAGTCCCGCTCGATCAGCCGCGCTCCGCAGCCGCTGCACCAGGTTGAGCTGCCGGCAGGATCGTGCACATTCCCCGTATAGACATACTTTAGTCCCTGCGCCATTGCGATATCCCGTGCCCGGGTCAGGGTAGCCTGAGGCGTGCGGGGCTTGTCGAGCATTTTCCAGTCCGGATGAAAGGCGCTGAAATGCAGCGGCCGGTCCGGGCCAAGGTGGTCGAAAATCCAGCGGCTCATGGATTCAATTTCACCATTGCTGTCGTTTTCGTCCGGGATCAACAGGTTGGTTATCTCGAACCAGACATCGGTCTGGTGCAGGTAGAGCAGGGTGTCGAGCACCGGCGCCAGGGCGCCACCGCAAATTCTGTTGTAAAAACGTTCGGTGAAGGCCTTGAGGTCCACATTCGCGGCATCGATATGGTGGTAGAACTCGGCCCTGGGAGCAGGGCACATATAGCCTGCGGTGACTGCAACGGCGCGAATATCCTTTTCGCGGCAGGCGTCGGCCACATCCATGGCATATTCCATGAAGATCACGGGGTCGTTGTAGGTGAACGCGATGGAGCGGCACCCCAGGCGCTGGCAGGCCGAGGCGAGAGCGTCGGGGCTGGCGCTGTCGGCCAGGGTATCCATGTCCCGTGACTTGCTCATGTCCCAGTTCTGGCAGAACTTGCACGCCAGGTTACAGCCCGCGGTACCGAAAGACAGCACCGGTGTACCTGGCAGGAAGTGGTTCAGGGGTTTTTTCTCGATGGGGTCAACACAGAAACCGCTGGATCGACCATAGGTGTAGAGCATGATCTGGTCGTTCTCCCGGCCACGAACATAGCAAAGCCCGCGCTGGCCTTCGCTCAGCTTGCAAAAACGCGGGCAGACATCGCACTGAATTTTTTCCTTTTCCACGGCATGCCAGTAGCGGGTAGGAACCGGTGTGACCGGAACGGGTGACATGGGGGCCTCCTTTGCGCGGTGGCACTGGATGATTCTGATTAAAGTTTAGTCAATCGAGGTGCCTCCGGTCGGTTGCCCGGCTGCGGCTATAATTTATACAGATCAGCAACACTGGAGGTGAGCCCGTGACAGTGCGGCAGGCGGCAGTGAGCGGAACCTTTTATCCTGCAGACAGGCTTGAGCTCGGTACGCAGGTTCGGGGGTTACTGGATGAAAGTCCTCGAGACCGGGCCTCAACACTGCCCCGGGCGCTGATCGTGCCCCACGCAGGATTCATTTACTCGGGCCCGGTGGCGGCCAGTGCCTACCGTTTGCTCCGTGATTCTGCACAGCAGTATCAGCGCGTCATGTTGCTGGGGCCCAATCATCGCGTGCCGCTGAGGACACTGGCGGTGCCGTCGGCGAGCGGGTTCTCCTGCCCGCTTGGCGAGATGGCGCTGGACAGTGCGCGGCTCAAGGAGTGGGTTGATCGTGGCTGGGTGGAGTACAACGATGAAGCCCACCGCCTGGAGCACTGTATCGAGGTGCAGCTGCCGTTCCTGCTCAGTATCAATTCTCGCTGGCAGCTGCTGCCGGTGATTGTGGGGCAGGCCGAAGTCGAGACGGTAGAAGAGCTTGTTGTTTCCGGGCTGGAAAGCACCGATACCCTGGTCGTGGTCAGCAGTGACTTGAGTCACTATCACAGTTATGCCGTGGCGCAGCGCATTGATGGGGTGACCACGGCACTCATCGAGCAGCTGCAGCCTGATGTGCATCCCGAGCAGGCCTGTGGCGCGGTTGCCGTGAATGGCCTGCTGCGCGCCGCGGCGCGGTGTGGTTTGGGTGCGCACTGCATTGACATGCGTAATTCCGGTGATACGGCGGGTTCCCGGGAGCAAGTCGTGGGGTACGGCGCCTATGTCTTCGTCTGATTCAGCACCCGGGGGGCGTCAGGCAGAGCGTGTGGCCACTGTGCCTGCGGTTACCGGGTTAACAGCGCCATTGCAGCGCCGCCTGCTTGAGGTTGCCAGGGAAGCGATTGAGCACGGACTTGTCGACGGGGCGTCTTGGCTACCGGGGCTTGAGGGTGTGCCCGAAGCGCTCTCTGTTCAGGGCGCGAGCTTTGTCACGCTCTACACTGTCCGGGGTGAGGAAAAGACGTTGCGCGGCTGTATCGGCTCGCTGGAACCGCGCAGACCCTTGCTGCAGGATGTGGCGCACAACGCCTTTTACAGTGCGTTTGGCGACAGGCGTTTTGCCCCCGTTACCAAAGATGAACTGACTGACATTGAACTGGAGTTATCGGTGCTGTCGCCGCTGGTGGCGCTGCGATTTAACGACGAGGCAGACCTGCTGCGCCAACTGGTAGTGCCTGAGGACGGTATCGCGATTGAATGGGGTGACTGCCGGGCGACCTTCCTGCCTTCGGTCTGGGAGCAGCTGCCGGTCGTCAAGGACTTCTGGACTCAGCTAAAGCGCAAGGCGGGGCTTTCTGCTGACTTCTGGCATCCAGAACTGCGTTGCTGGCGTTATCGGGTACTGAAGATCCGCGAAGCGGACTTCAATCAGAGTTGAAAGCAGTTCATCGGAAAGTGACAACGCACATCTTGTGCCGTGTTAACCGGTTGCTGGTGATAAGGAGACTGCGGTGAAGCCACGCACAGCTATCAATCTGCTGGACGACCTGCCGGCTGCAGAGCCGCAGGAGCGGTTCGAGAGTCTGTTGCGCACCTCCGGCCTTCACCTGCAGCGTATCCTGTCCTGGGGGCAGGTTACACCTGATGGCCAATGGTACGATCAGGCCGATAACGAGTGGGTGTTACTTCTGGCAGGCGCCGCGCGCCTGCTGATTGAGGGCCAGGAGGAACTGGTGCTCATGCCGGGAGATACCCTGTTGCTGCCAGCGCACTGTCGTCACCGCGTGATCTGGACCGACCCGGCCCAGCCAACCGTCTGGCTGGCGCTGCATTACACTCCCGAAGCGTAGATGCCAACGCAGGGGCGATGTTATGGGGACACATATCGAGGTGGTTGAGGCGGATATTACGCGTCTCGAGGTGGATGTGGTGGTGAATGCCGCCAATCAGAGTCTGCTCGGAGGTGGCGGGGTGGATGGCGCCATTCATCGGGCAGCGGGGCCCGGGTTGCTGGCGCATTGTCGAAATCTGGGTGGTTGTGCCACAGGGGAGGCACGGCTGACACCGGGTTTCAATCTGTCGGCGCGCTGGATTGTGCATACCGTGGGGCCGGTATGGCACGGTGGCAGTCAGAACGAGGCGTCGCTGCTGGCTTCCTGTTATCGCAACGTTTTTGAATGCCTGAAGCCGCTTGCGATCGAGTCGATAGCGTTCCCGGCCATCAGTTGCGGGGTTTATGGGTATCCGCCAGAGCAGGCTGTGGAGATCGCGGTGGGTGCGGTGCGTTCGCAACTGGCGCTGCGCGAGCAGCCATTACGGGTGCTATTCTGCTGTTTCGATGCTGCTATGGCCGACTTGTACCGTCAGGCGGTGAAGGAATAGGCCAGGCAGGCGATATGCTGTTTTGGAAGCCAAACCGGGCACTCAAGGTGCCCGGTCGTCATTACATCCTGCGGTGAACGCCAGGATCACGCCATGCTTTCGATCTCGATCAGTCGCGGCTTCATGGCTTCGGGGACTTCGTGTACGAGATCTACGTGCAACAGACCGTTATCCATGCTGGCCTTGGTAACCCGGACATGGTCGGCAAGCTGGAAGCGGCGTTCAAAGCTGCGTGCGGCAATGCCCTGGTAGAGGTATTTGCGATCGCTCGATTCCTGCTGTTTCTGGCCGACAATCACCAGGATGTCCTGTTCGCTCTTGATGCTGAGCTCCGAATTGTCGAACCCGGCGACGGCCATCGTGATGCGGTAGTGGTTCTCATCCAGCAGTTCGATGTTGTATGGCGGATACGCCGGCTGGCTCTGTTCATTGCGGCTGGCGTTGTCCAGCAGGGATGCCAGGCGATCAAAACCGATGGCGGAACGGTACAGGGGGGACAGGTCAAAATCTCTCATGGTCATATCCTCGTTGAGCAATATGTGGATACCCGCAGCATGCGGGGAAAATGACGCAAACCTTCATCGAAGCGATTGCGTCTGTTTTCCTATATGAGGATGGCCTGGCGGTTTTCAAGCCGCGAAAAACAAATTGTTCACCGCAGGCCTGGGTGCCGCCTGTCTCGACGCCAGGGGGTGGCTTAACCGTTGAACCGTTCCGGGTCGTTGGTGATGGTGACATCAACGCTGGGGCTGGGGATGCGGAAATCATGGACCCGTTCCCAGTCTGAACCGGGTTTGCGCTCCCAGACGGTACCGGCATTGAAGGCCAGCTTTTCCTCAAGCGTCGGGTCCATGCCGTAGAGTTTTTCCAGCGGTACGGGCGTCAGGTTGGCGACTTCGTCCTGCAGGTATTCGTCGTCTTCATAGCCACTGAACAGGCGCCAACCGGTGTCATTGAGGTGCTCAGGTACGCTTTTGTACATAAAGCGCACTGGCAGCTTCTCCTCAAAAATCATGCGTGATACCAGAGCCAGGAAGCCGCTCTTGGTTTGGCCGGTTTCGCTGTTGGCCGCGTCGGTACTATCGGTGCTGCTCTCGGGGGGGGTCGCGTTGCTCATGGAGGCCTCCGTAAAAATGCCGCGACAGTATACAGCGAATTGCCTGCTCAGTGCAGGCAGCAACGCAGTGTTGGTGTGGCGCAAAAGCCAAACCCCAGGCTGACGTCCATGCAAGGGTTTCTCAGGAAATATTGCACGACTAAAGTACTATTTTTACCATCCAGAGCGGTCGGAAATTGCGATTTTTTAGATAAATAATTTTATAAGTCAAATACTTATAGTTATTCCTGCAGATGATCCTGAAGTACTATTCCGATGCTGCCCCGACAACGCCTACAATAAATTATGTGCCCATCCTTTTTGACGCTGATACTCCCGGGGAGGCTAGCGTTGACCCTCGATTACCCCCAGTCACCTGCGTTAACCGCAGTCAGCTACAGTACCGACCCCGCCACTGCGTCCGCCGAGCTGTCTGCCATACTGCGTACGCCGGAGCTCGGTTTTGTACTGTTTTTCTGTTCCGCCGAATATGATCTCCAGGCGCTTGGAGTGGCGCTGCAGGCTGACTTTGCCGGTGTCGGGCTGGCGGGCTGTACCACGGCGGGTGAAATCACGCCACGGGGCTATGGCCAGGGCTGTGTCACCGCCATCGGTTTCGATGCCCGCTGTTTTGCCATTGAAGGCCAGCTGGTTAATGCGATTGGACGCTTTTCCCTTACCGACGCCCAGGCTGTTGTTGAAGGCCTGACAGCAGGCTGTCGTGCCCGCAATCTGGCGCCGATCAAGCGCAATACCTTTGCACTCACCCTGCTCGATGGCCTGTCGAGCCAGGAAGAGCTGTTCCTGGTGGCACTGAACTCGGCCCTGGGCAGTATTCCCAATTTCGGCGGCTCGGCGGGGGACGATATCCACCTGGCCAATACCCATGTTTTCTTTGACGGGCGCTTTCATACCGATGCCGCAGTGGTGCTGCTGTTCAACACCCGCTGTGATTTCGAGGTGTTTTCGAGCCATCATATTGAACATCCCGGCGAGAAAATGGTGGTTACCGCCGCCGACCCCGATAGCCGCACCGTGATGGAGCTCAATGCGGAACCCGCGGCGCTGGAGTATGCCCGGGTGCTGGGGGTGCCGGTGGCGGACCTCGACTTCCGGGCCTTCGCACTGAATCCCGTGGCGGTGCGTATAGGCGAAGAGTTCTACGTGCGTTCGATACAGCGGGTCAATGCAGATCTGAGCATGACCTTTTACTGCGCGGTGGAGAAAGGCATCGTGCTGACCGCCATGCGCCCCGGCGCCATGCTGGCAAACCTGGATGCCGAGTTCGCCCGCATCGAACAGTCTATCGGCGCGCCGCGGTTAGTGATCGGTTGCGACTGCTTCCTGCGCCGGCTCGAAGCCGAGTACACCGGGCTCGACGGCACAACATCGGACTATCTGCAGGCGCATCGCGTGATCGGGTTCAATACCTATGGTGAGCAGTTCAATGGCATGCACCTTAACCAGACGTTCACTGGCGTTGCGATTGGAGGCTACCGTCATGAGCGGCGCTGATGTGGCCACCGGGTTGCCGGATACGATCGGCTGTTGCTGTCAATGAGCGCCACCGAGTCGGTACAGGAGCTGCAGGCGCGTCTTGCCGAACTGGAGACGGACAACGCCCAGTTGCAGCGGGATAATGCCAAGCTGCGCAAGATAAATGGCGCCCTGATCGAACGGGTTGAATCCGGGGGGGGCCATCGTGCTGACCCCTACGGCGCTTTCGAGCACTCGGTCGTACTGGCCGAGCAGGTGCGCGAACGCACCGAAGCCTTGAATGGCGCCCTGCTACAGATCAAGCGCAGCAACCGGGCCCTCACCCGGGCCAGTGAAGAAGCCGAAATGTCGCAGCAGCGCCTGATCGATGCCATTGAAAGCATTTCCGATGCCTTTGTGCTGTTCGACCGGGAGAGGCGCATTCTGTTGTCCAACAGCCATTTCCGCTCTTTCTGGAAGGGTACCGGCATACGGATCGAAGAGGGTACTACCATCTCCGACCTCAAGCGCCTGGCGCTTGAGCATGGCCTGATTCAGGAGGAAAGTGGCTCCCAGGCGGGCTCCGGCAGCCCGGTGATGAAGCTGGCCAATGGACGCTGGATTCAGGTCAATGAGCGGGTGACCCGCGATGGTGGCCTGGTGGTGCTCTATACCGATATCACCGAACTCAAGGCCTTCGAAGAAGCGCGGCGCGAACGCGCGCTGGCGCAGAAGTCGCACCTGTTGCAAAGCCTGGTGGATCATCTTTCCCAGGGGGTTGCGCTGGTTAACAACCAGGGCGAGCTGGAAGTCTGGAACCATCGATTTATTGAGCTCAGCGGCATAGATCCCACCCGGGTACCGCAGCAGCGACTTTTTGCCGAGCTGCTGGCGGGGGGTGATATCACCGTGCTGGCGCCGATTACGGCGCTGCAAAGCTCCGACGGGATTCAGGCGCTGGAACAGACCCTGCCCGATGGCAGGGTGCTGGAGATTCGCACGCACCCTATGCCCGCCGGGGGTTACGTTAATACCTACACCGATATCACCGAGCGCCATCACTATGCCGA
>JBFGZM010000173.1:0-7612 GCA_041586815.1 Marinobacterium sp.
GGATAACGTATGGCGCGGATTAACCTACGACCTTGGCGTGAAGAGCGAAATGCCGCCCGGCAAAAGCAATTCATTACCAATCTGTTGTTTACCGTCATTCTGGCTGGGGCAGTATCTTTCGGGATCAGCTACTACTTTGACATTCAGATGGATCGTCAGCAGGAACGGAATAACTACCTCAAGGCGGAAATTTCCAAGCTGGACGAGAAAATAAAAGAAATAAGGGAGCTTGAGCGTCAGCGCGAACGCTTGCTTGAAAGGCTTAATGCCATTCAGGAATTGCAGGGCAACCGACCTTTGGTTGTACGCTATTTCGACGAGCTGGTGCGAGTCTTGCCGGACAAGCTGTATTATTCTTCGGTTTCCCGCAGCGGCGATAATGTTACCGTCAATGGGCTTGCGGATCAAAACAAGGATGTTTCCAATCTGATGCGCGGCATGGACGCATCCATCTGGTTCGGTGAGCCGAATCTTTCCCAGGTCCGCAGTGCCGGTGCTGTACGCCAGTTTAACTTGAGCGTGCCATTGACCAAGCCCAAAGAAGACGGAGGGCAGCAATAATGGGTGCCCTGAGTAATGCATTCAAAGGTTTCGATATCAATAATGTTGATGTCAACGAGGCGGGTAACTGGCCCATCGGTGTCAAGGTGGTGGTCTATGTTCTGCTGTTTAGCGCCCTGGTCGGTGCGGCAATCTACTTTTATGTAAACGACCAGTACATAGCGGTCGAGCGGGAGATCGCCAAGGAGCCACCGCTAAAAACCGAGTTTCAGAAAAAAGCATTCGAAGTGGCGAATTTGCCCGCGTTGCGCAAACAGATGGCGGACGTTGAAGGGCGTTTTTCTGAACTGCTGACGCAGTTGCCCACCGACAAGGAAGTGCCTGGACTGCTGGAAGAGCTTTCCGATATCGGGCGCGGAGCCGGTCTTGTGATCAACAGTATTGCGCTGCAGCCGGAACGCAAGAGCAAGTTCTATATCGAGTTGCCGATCAATATTGATGTGGTTGGCTCCTATCATGAACTGGGGCAGTTTGTCAGTGGTGTGGCGGCAATCGATCGAATAGTGACACTGCATGACTTTAATGTCCGTCCAGGCAGTAGTGCTTTGGGGATGACAATCCAGGCGAAGACGTATCGTTATGATGACACCAAATAAGCGCACAGCGGGAACTGGCGGTGCTGCCAGGGCAGGGGTTGTACTTCTGCTCACGACATTGGCCAGCGGCTGCATCTGGGTGGAAGATACTGCGGATCTGCGAACCTATGTACAGCAAACCCAGGCAAGGCCGCCGGGCAAGATCAAGCCACTGCCCGAGTTTAAATCCTACGAAGCCTTCATTTATCAGGGCGCCAGTCTGCGCGATCCGTTTCAGCCATTGGTCGAGCTGGTGGTCGAAGAGGATCTGGGACCAGTGTCAGATCTCAAGCCCGATACGGAGCGCGCCAAGTCGTATCTCGAGTCCTTTCCAATTGATGGTCTGAATATGGTGGGAACCATTACCAGCCTTGACGGTGGCAATCTCTGGGCCCTGCTGAAAGACCCGAAAGGTGAAATTCATCGTGTCAGTAACGGGGACTATTTAGGTCTGGACTATGGCCAGGTGCAGGAGGTGTCTGAGCTGGGCCTTGAGCTTGTGGAAATTATAGAAAATGGACGGGGGGGCTGGATGAAGCGCCCGCGCGTGATTGCCTTGCCTGAAAAAGAATGATCAAAGGACAGCTAGGGTTATGAAGACATACAGCATATGCAAGGATAACTCCGGTTCACGGAGACTTGGGTGGCAGTTAATGCTGATACTGGCATGTTGTCTTATGGCGGTGCAGGTGCGGGCAGAAAGCGTGATGTTGAAGGATTCATCCTTCGTCGCCCTGCCGGGGCACAAGCTGGAGGTCAGGCTGGATTTCAACATGCCGCCGCCGTCGCCCAGGGCTTATGTCATCGACAGTCCGCCGCGCCTGGTGCTGGATCTTGCCGGTGCGAGCAATGATCTGGGGCGACGCCAGCTGGATATCAAGGCCGGTCAGGTCGACAGTCTCAGCATGGCGGAAACCGACGGGCGCTTGCGGGTTGTCGCCAACCTGAACGAGATGGTGGATTACCAGACCTACACCGAAGGCAACTCGCTGTTCCTGGTGTTCGGCGGCTCTGCCGGTGCATTGGCGTCGGGAGCCTTGCGTGACCGGTCCGCAAAGTCGGTTCAGGGGGCTCAGTCAGAGCCTTCACCTGTAGGGACGCGGGTGCAGGGAATCGATTTTGAGCGTATGGATGGTGGTCTTGGCCGGGTATTGATCTCGATGTCTGACGACAAGTCGGGGCTCGACATCATAGAAGAAGGCAACAATGTTGTTATTAACCTGCTGGGTGCCTCGCTGTCCGGGTCGCTTGAGCAGCGTGTCGATGTGCAGGATTTCGCGACCCCGGTCATGTTTATCGATGCCATGACCAGTGGTTCCAACACCACTATTCTGGTCAAGCCGGGTGCCGCGCCCTATGACTATATGGCGTACCAAACGGGGAATCAGCTGGTGCTGGATTTCCGGCCTATCAGTTACGCCGAAGATGAGAAACGCAAGAAGGAGCGCTTCCCGTTTACCGGCGAGAAAATCGATCTTAACTTCCAGGACGTCGATATTCGCTCGATTCTGCAGATTATCGCCGAAGTGGCCGAAATGAACCTTGTTGTCGACGATGATGTCTCGGGGAACATCACCCTGCGACTGAAAAATGTGCCCTGGGACCAGGCACTGGATCTGGTGCTGAAAACCAAGGGCCTGGCACAGCGGGTGGTCGGCAACGTGATGCTGATCGGGCCGGCAAATGTCATTGCAGAGCGCGAGCGCGCCGAACTGGAGGCGCAGAAACAGGTCAAGGAGCTGGCGCCTCTGGTGACCGAGTTTATTCAGGTGGATTTCCGCAAGTCGTCCGAGATGAAGTCCCGCGTCGAGCAGGCCAAGCTGATTTCGGAGCGCGGTTTTATCATGTCGGATGATGAAACCAATGTGCTGATGGTGCGGGAAACCGCGGCTCAAATCGAAGAAATTCGTGATACACTGCGGCGCTTTGATGTCGAGGTTGCGCAGATCTTGATCGAGGCGCGTATCGTGTCGGCATCCAACGATTTCCAGAAAGACTTGGGGATTCGCTGGGGTGCATCGGCGGTGGAGAATCGCAAGAACAGTTCTTTTGTCATAGACGGCGGTGCGGGCTCAGTACCTAACGGTGGATTGTCGAGTACTGGTACGACGGGTAATATTTCGGATTCAAATCTGATGGTGGATCTCGGGGTTACGCCGCAGTCCTCCATCGTATTCAGCTACATTCGTGATAATTTCCTGCTGTCGGCCGAGCTGTCCGCGCTGCAGACCGAAGGCAAGGCGGAAATCGTGTCGCAGCCCAAGGTCATTACGACCAACGGCAAGCCGGGGCTGATCGAGTCCGGGGTACAGATTCCGTACCAGACGGTGGAAGACGGCGAGGTAAGCATCGAGTTCGAAGATGCAACCCTGAAGCTTCAGGTCACACCGCAGCTGAACCCGGGGGATCGCATTACACTGGATCTCGATATTACCCAGGACTCGGTGGGTGCGGTATTGCCCAACGGTGAGGTGTCGATCAACACCAACCAGCTGACCACGACGGTGAATGTGGCCGATGGCGACACGGTCGTGCTCGGCGGGGTGTTCCGCAACGAGACGGTAAACAATTCAAGCAAGACGCCGCTGCTCGGAGACCTTCCGGTGATCGGCACCCTGTTTCGCAAGCGTGAGCAGTCCAACACCAAAACGGAACTGTTGATCTTTATTACGCCGAAGCTGATCAGGGAGTCTCTGGCAGTTCAGTAATCGGGGTTTGGTACAATTTGAACATCTTTCTTATAGGCCCTATGGGAGCTGGAAAAAGCACCATAGGGCGTCTTCTTTCTCAAGAGCTGAATCTGGAGTTTATCGACAGTGACAGGGAGATAGAGGCCCGTGCAGGTGCGAATATTCCCTGGATTTTCGATGTGGAGGGTGAGTCTGGCTTCCGCGAACGGGAAGAATCGGTCATTTGTGACCTGTGCCAGCGCGATAATATCGTGCTGGCAACCGGCGGGGGGGCTGTCATTCGTGAAGCCAACCGTGCCGCCCTGCAATCCCATGGTGTCGTCATTTACCTGCATACCACGGTCGAACAGCAGCTCGAACGCACGTCGCGGGACAAGAATCGCCCGCTGCTGCAAACCGAAAACCCCGCCGAAACGTTGCAGCAACTGCTGCGTCAGCGTGATCCCCTCTATCGGCAGACCTGTGATATAACCCTGCATACCGACAGACGCCACCCCAAGGCGGTCGTATCTGAAATATTTCGTCAGCTGGCCAAGCTCGGCCTGGTCAAGTGATGCTTTGCAAACAGGAGTAATGTGCGGGTGCAAAATTTACGCGTCGAGCTGGGTGATCGCAGTTACCCGATTTACATTGGCGAAGGGTTGCTGCAGCAGCAACTGATAGAGCCCCATATCAGTGGCCAGCAGGTCTGTATCGTGACTAACGAAACCGTCGCGCCGCTGTACCTGGCCAGGCTGCAGCAGGCGCTGGCGGGATTTCAGGTCGATGTCTGTATCCTGCCGGATGGCGAGCAGTACAAGACACTGGAACAGCTCAATACGATTTTCGACCACTTGCTGGAATGCCGCCATAACCGCACCACCACGATGATTGCGCTCGGTGGCGGGGTGGTGGGTGACATGACCGGGTTTGCCGCTGCCTGTTATCAGCGAGGCGTCAATTTTATCCAGATGCCCACGACGCTGTTGTCCCAGGTGGACTCGTCGGTGGGCGGCAAGACGGGCGTCAATCATCCGCTGGGCAAGAACATGATCGGTGCATTCTATCAGCCACAGTGTGTGCTGATAGACACTTCGGTGCTCGGCACCCTGCCGGCGCGCGAACTGTCGGCGGGACTGGCGGAAGTTATCAAGTACGGGCTTATCTATGATGCCGAGTTTTTCGCCTGGCTCGAATCCGCCATGCCGCAACTGGTGGCGGGGGATGTTGACAGTCTTTCTCGGGCGATTTACCGCTCCTGCGAGATCAAGGCCGAGGTGGTGGCCCTGGATGAAAAAGAGTCCGGCATACGTGCCTTGCTGAATCTCGGGCACACCTTTGGGCATGCGATCGAGGCAAATCAGGGTTACGGCAACTGGCTGCACGGTGAGGCCGTGGCCGCCGGTACCCTGATGGCGGCCGACCTGTCTTGCCGTCTTGGCTGGCTGAGCGCTGCGGACGTCGAGCGCATCAGCGCCATCCATGCCGCGGCGGGCCTGCCGGTATTGCCGCCGGCGAGCATGAGCGAGGAAGATTTTCTGTCACTGATGGCGGTCGACAAAAAGGTGCTTGATGGTCAGCTGCGCTTGATTCTGCTTGAGTCGATTGGCAAGGGGGTCGTTAGCTCCGCGTTCGCGCCTGAATTGCTGCGCGAAACCCTTTCCTTCAGTCTGGCTCAGGCCCGCAAGTGAGCGGGCAGGTGCGACAGCGGGCGGCTGCGCCGGCTTCACCTTACGTGGGTGACAGCCGCGTCGAGTATTTCGAGCCGCCGTCGCGCCTGCAATTGCTGGACAAGCTGGATCACCTGATTCGCTTCTCCGATTTTCTGCTGCTGATTCAGGGTGGTACTGGCAGTGGCAAGACCAGCCTGTTGCGGCAGCTCAAGCCCCGGACTGCCGGCGGGCGTTTGTGTCACCTGACCTTGCAGGCACAGACCGGTGCTGGCAATTTGCTGCGTCAGCTGGGTGCAGGTTGTGGTCTTGAAATTGCCGACTGCACGACAGATACGCAATTGCTGGAACGGATCCATACAGAGGCGCGTCATGCCCAGGATGCCGGCGAACAGTGGCTGCTTTTGGTTGATAATGCCGATTTGCTGGACGACGAAGCACTGGGGTTACTGGTGAATTTGCAGCGAGCGGGTATTGCCTCCGTCCGCACGGTTCTGGCAGGCCGAGGTATCTCGCAGCGTCTGAGTTCGACAGGACTTGCCCAGGAGCTGGATGGGCGTCTGCATCAGGAAGTCCTGCAGCCTTTTGCTACTGATGAAGCCGGTGATTTTATACGGTTGCGTTATCCGGCGCTGGAGGTGCTCGATAGCCGAAAGCTGAAGCAGCTGGTGAGTGAAAGTGACTGCATGCCCGGCTCGCTGGAGCAACTGGCGTCCCGCGCTCTGCGTCTTGAATCGCCAAGACCGGTGGTGCGTTCTGATATGTCCGGGCGGGTATTGGGCGCCGCATCCCTGATGCTTGTGGTGATTGTCGCCATGGCAGGCTGGATTTACTGGCAGCCGGAAGCGCCTTCTGCGGCTGGTGAGCGCGTCTCGGTGCCGCTGGCGGTTCCGGTGGTAGCCGCATCCGTGGATCAGGAAGCTGCACCGATTAATGTTATTGAAGCAGGCACCCCGGCGGGCTTGTCATCGGCAGTCCAGGGTGCCGGACCCCGGCAGTCGGCCATTGCTGAGTCGGTTGTAGCGGCGCCTGCTGTGCTGACGGCGCAGGACTTGCGCTCCGATGTGCCTGCGGAGCCTTCAGTGGGGTCGTTGCCCGAACCGGTTGCGGAGAGTGCGGGGCTGGATGAAGTTGTTGTGGCTGCCCAGAGTCCGGTAGTGCAGCAGCCGGAGTCCGGTATGGTTGAAGTGGCAGTCACGCCTGAAGTTCCCTCTGGGGGCCGGGCGCAGTCTGCCGCTGTCGTGTTGCCCGTGCTGGCCGCGCCAGAGCCCGTTGTCGAGGCTAAAAGGGTCGTTGCAGCTCCAGCTGCAGTACTGGGCGAGGAGGATCTGCTCAGCTGGCCGGATCGGGGCTACACCTTGCAACTGCTGGGCGCGCGGCAGCTGGAAACGGCAAAGGGGTTTATTGCCGATCAGCAGAATCCAGCTGCTTTCCACGCTTTTTCGACCCTCTACAAAGGCAAGCCCTGGCATGTGGTTGTTATTGGTCGTTATGGCAGTCGCAAAGAGGCCAGTGCGGCTGTGCTGGAATTGCCGAAGTCGCTGCAACAGCTCAAGCCCTGGGCGCGCAGCATTCAGAGCGTGAAAGCAGATATACGCAAGGCTGCGCGCTAGGCCGGCTCTCCAGTCACTCGCAGGCCTGGCTGGGCTGCACAGTCGCTGCGGCCGCGGCTCGATTATCGAGTGATAATGCTGCGGCGCGGTATTATTGCCGTTGTCGTAATCTCCCTCTTGTCCCCTGTTTTCGTAGCTTTCGGGCGTTACGGCAGCTCTCGAAGTATGATGGTGACGTTACTTTGTTGCAGGTGCGTTATACTGCGGTCTGCCCCGCAAGGCGCGGTGAAACTGTGGCTGGGCGGCGAATGCGGGGTGTCAGTGCGGGCGTGGCCGGGTTTTGGGTGGCGTGACGGCTGCGCAAAATTTGTACCGAAGCACGTGCCTGTGTAGAATGATCGTCCCTTTTTGCCTGAGTTGTGCGGCTGCGGTGACAGGGTTGGTGATAACGTATTGATACAAAAGAACTTTTAAGTGAGATTGGCTATGAGCAAAGGTCTGTATCGCCCCGGTGAGTTCAAGGATAACTGTGGTTTTGGGCTAATGGCTCACATGCAGGGCAATCCGAGTCATGACCTGCTTGA
>JBFGZM010000174.1:0-7596 GCA_041586815.1 Marinobacterium sp.
CCTGAAGGATCTGACCGACAAGGTGGTTGATGAACTGCGTGTGCGCCAGAGTACCACTACGCGTCGGGAGGGCCGGTAATGAAGCCTAGATCAATGCTTGTACTGGTCCTGCTGTTGCTGGTGTTCATGGTAGGGTCCAAGTCGGTTTATATCATTAGCGAAACAGAGCGCGCCGTGCTGCTTCGCTTCGGTGAAATCGTCAATGATGATGTAAGCCCCGGCCTGCATTTCAAGGTGCCTTTCGTCAACGTGGTGCGCAAGTTCGATGGTCGTTTGCTGACCCTCGATGCCCGCCCGCAGTCCTTCCTGACGCTGGAGAAAAAACGTCTGGTGGTGGATGCCTTCATCAAGTGGCGCATCCAGGATGTTGGCAAGTACTACACCGCGACCTCGGGTGACGAGTTCCGTGCCGGTGATGTCCTGCTGACCCGTGTGGAAAACGAACTGCGTAACCAGTTCGGTGCCCGCACCCTGAACCAGGTGGTATCCGGTGAGCGTGAAGAGCTGATGGATCAGGTTATTCAGCAGCTGAGCCAGGTGGCGCAGGATGAGCTGGGTATCAACGTGCTAGACGTTCGCGTCAAGCGTGTCGAGCTGCCGGCCGAAGTATCGGAGTCGGTATACCAGCGTATGCGTACCGAGCGTGAGCGTGAGGCCCGTGAGCTGCGCTCGCGCGGCAAGGAGCTGGCTGAAGGTATTCGTGCCGATGCGGACCGCCAGGTTACCGTCGTAAAGGCGAACGCCTACCGCGAAGCCGAGGAAACACGAGGCGAGGGTGATGCATCCGCTGCCAGCGTGTATGCCAATGCCTTTAGCCGGGATCCGGAGTTCTACTCCTTCTACCGCAGTCTGACGGCGTACAAGGCGTCGTTCGGTGGGGAGGGTGGTGATGTGCTGCTGCTCAAGCCGGACAGTGACTTCTTCAAGTATCTGTCCAAGCCAACAGGGCCCTGATTCGTCCCTGATTAGGCTGCAAAACAGCGGAACGGGTGCAAATATGCACTCGTTCCGTGCTAGAATCCGCACACCGGGCCAAGACCCGGTTTTTTTGTGGCAGTGAGCTGCCAGGGTCGGGGTTGGATATGTCTTCTGGGCTATGGCGTGAGCTGTTGATCGGCTTCTGTTTGATGCTGGTTCTGGAAGGTGTGTTGCCCTTTTTATACCCGCAGCGCTGGCGCCGGATGGTGCAGCAGCTGTCGCTGATCAATGATGTAACGCTGCGTGTATTTGGCCTGCTGAGTATGCTGGCCGGTGTTGCGTTGCTCTATTGGATCAACTGAATCAGATTACCCGGATTGTATTGGAGTACTGCATGGCATTGGCAGATCGCTGGTTGTTGCCTGATGGCGTAAAAGACATATTGCCGCCAAGGGCGCGCCAGATCGAGGCATTGCGCCGTCGTCTGCTCGATCTATACGACAGCTGGGGCTATGAGCTTGTCATGCCGCCCCTGATGGAGCATCTGGAGTCGCTGCTTACGGGCGTGGGTCGGGATCTGGACCTGGTGACATTCAAGCTTACGGACCAGGTCAGTGGGCACCTGCTTGGTATCCGGGCGGATATTACGCCCCAGGTGGCGCGCATTGATGCGCATCGCATGCGCAACGAGGGTGCCAGTCGGCTGTGTTATTGCGGTTCGGTTCTGCATACAAGGCCCGCCAATATGCTGGCGTCGCGCAACCCGCTGCAGGTGGGTGCCGAGCTCTATGGTCATGCCGGTATCGACAGTGATGTCGAGGTGATCAGCCTGATGCTGGAAACGCTGCTGGCGTCCGGTATCGAGGCGCCGCTGAGCCTGGATCTGGGGCATGTCGGGATAGTTCGCAACCTGATGGCCGGCGCGGGCCTGAGTGCGGCAGAGGAAGCGTTGTATCTTGAAAAGCTGCAGTTGAAGGCGTTGCCGGAGATTGAGGTCTTTCTCGCCGGGTTGGATGTGGACGCATCCGTGCGTGCGCTGCTGACCGAGCTGCCACGCCTGCACGGCGGTGCCGAGGTGCTGGTGCGTGCCCGTGAGCTGTTTGTCGATGCGCCACA
The DNA here is from genome assembly GCA_041586815.1 of Marinobacterium sp. Classification (GTDB taxonomy): domain Bacteria; phylum Pseudomonadota; class Gammaproteobacteria; order Pseudomonadales; family Balneatricaceae; genus Marinobacterium_A. Next base: position 2,035 of record JBFGZM010000174.1, read on the forward strand.
GGCCGTGCTGGATGCTGTGTCTTACCTGGAGGATATTGCGCGCCAGGTGAGTCTGCGGTATCCCCGGGTGCGGTTGTATTTTGATCTGGGCGAGTTGCGCGGCTACAACTATCACACGGGTATCGTATTTGCCGCCTACGCGGCGGGCTTTGGTCAGGCGATCGCCAAGGGTGGTCGTTACGATGAAATTGGACGGGATTTTGGTCGGGCGCGTCCGGCAACGGGATTCAGTGCGGATCTGAAATGCCTGGAAGATCTGGCGGTGGCGGGGCTTGAGTCCCGTGGCAGTGCCATTCTTGCCCCGGCCGGTCAGGATCCTGCGCTACTGGCGCGAATCAGTGAACTGCGCGCTCAGGGAGAGCGCGTTATGCAGCAGTTACCGGACGTGACGCTGGCCAATGTGGCCGGTTGTGATCGCCAGCTGCTGCGGGAAGGGGATACGTGGGTCGTAACGGCCCTGTAAGCGAATTTTTCGATTAACGCTAAACATCACTAGAGACAACAATGGGTAGAAACGTAGTTGTTTTGGGCACGCAGTGGGGCGACGAAGGCAAAGGCAAGATCGTCGACCTGCTGACCGAGCGAGTTGCAGCGGTAGCACGCTTTCAGGGTGGGCATAATGCCGGCCATACATTGGTAATTGATGGCAAGAAAACGGTACTGCACCTGATTCCGTCCGGTATTCTGCGCGAAGGCGTACAGTGCCTGATCGGTAACGGTGTCGTGCTGTCGCCGGAGGCATTGCTCAAGGAGATCAAGGGTCTCGAGCAGGCCGGGGTCAAGGTGCGTGACAGCCTGCGCCTGAGCCCGGCTTGTCCGCTGATTTTGCCGTATCACGTGGCGCTTGATCAGGCGCGCGAACTTGCACGCGGTGAATCCAAGATCGGCACCACCGGTCGCGGTATCGGGCCTGCGTACGAGGACAAGGTAGCCCGTCGCGGTCTGCGTCTGGATGACCTGATGCATCCTGAGCGTTTTGCTGTCAAGCTGAAGGAAGTGATGGCCTATCACAACTTTGCGCTGGAGCATTACTACAAGGTTGATCCGATCGACTACGACACCGTGCTGCAGCAGGCGCTGGAAATGGGTGAGGAGCTGCGTCCGATGGTTGCCGACGTGACCTCCATCCTGCACGGCCTGCGCAAGCAGGGTGCCAGCATCATGTTCGAAGGCGCGCAGGGATCCCTGCTGGATATCGACCACGGTACCTACCCGTTCGTTACCTCCTCCAATACCACGGCGGGCGGTACTTCGACCGGCTCCGGTTTCGGTCCGCTGTACCTGGATTACATCCTGGGGATTACCAAGGCTTACACCACGCGTGTAGGTGGCGGTCCTTTCCCGACCGAGCTGGGTTGCGATGTGGGTCGTCGTCTGGCCGAGCGCGGTCACGAGTTCGGTGCCACTACGGGCCGTGCGCGCCGTTGCGGCTGGTTTGATGCGGTGGCGCTCAAGCATGCGATCCAGATCAATTCGATTTCGGGTATCTGCCTGACCAAGCTGGATGTGCTGGATGGTCTGGAAACGATCAGCATCTGCACCGGTTACCGTGATCAGCAGGGCAATCTCGTCGAATCGCTCAGTGGCAGCGAAGACTACGAGAAGGTCGAGCCGGTTTACGAAGAGATGCCGGGCTGGAGCGAGTCTACCGTCGGTGCACAGTCTGTCGACGCGCTGCCGGCGAATGCGATTGCATACATCAAGCGCCTTGAGCAGTTGATCGAGGCGCCTGTGGATATCGTTTCTACCGGGCCTGATCGTGCTGAAACCATCGTGTTGCGCGACCCCTACGAAGCCTGACTTGCAAGGCTTTGTTGATGCTTGATAAAAACCCGGCCAGCGCCGGGTTTTTTGCGTCAGGGGGGGGGTGTGCTGATGCTGCCTTTTGGGCAGGCTAAAAAAAACCGGCTACTGCCGGTTTTTTGTCTGCTGGGTTTGGTTATTTCAGCGAGTCGTTCAGTGTCGGGCGGATGCTCTGCAGCAGGGCCTTGAACATCTTCGGGTTGCCAGCCACCAGGTTGCCGCTGGTGCGATAGCCCGTGCCGCCGGTGAAGTCGCCGACCAGGCCTCCGGCTTCCTGAAGCAGGAGAATGCCGGCTTCAATTTCGTTCAGCTGCAGGCCGATCTGGAAGAAGCCGTCCAGACGTCCGGCTGCGGTGTAAGCCAGGTTCAGGGCGGGGGAGCCGCCGTTGAATGTTTTGCCGTCTGCCAGAATGATGTTGCGGAACATCTCCTGGAATTCGTTCAGGTGGGGCTTGTCGCTGCTGCGGCCGACAAAGCCGGTGCCAATCAGTGAGCCTTCAATGGCTTTGCGGTTGCTTACGCGCAGGCGTTTGCCGTTGAAATGTGCACCATAGCCGCGGCTGCCTGTAAATTCTTCGCCGGCCATCGGGTTGAGGATGATGGCGTGCTCGATCTTGTTGTTGCAGTGACCGGACATGCTGATGGCGAAGACGGGCAGGCCATTGGCGAAGTTGGTGATGCTGTCGATCGGGTTGATGTTCCAGGTGAAGGCCAGGCCTTCGCGCAGCGGGGCGTGTTCGCCCGAGTATTCACCGATAATGGTGTGGCTCGGGTAAGCCTTCTGGATCGTGTGCACGATGGTCCGTTCGGCCTGCACGCAGGTCTCATTCAGGAACTCGGCGACGCCTTGCTGCTCGGATTTGATCAAATCAAGGCGCTCTACGGCACGTGCGATTTGCTCTCCTGCAAGACGCGCAGCGCGCAGGGCAATGTTTACCATCGGTTGCATCAGTAGGGACCTAATATGTAGCGAGCCAAAACCCGGTATTATACAAAAACTGAGGCGCTGGAATAACACTAATTCACCTAAAACGGTCTGTTCTGTTAAAATATCGCCCCCTTGAACCTACAGGCGCGAAAAATGCTCGAGAATATTCGCATTGTGCTGGTCAATACCTCCCATCCGGGTAACGTTGGCGGCGTGGCCAGGGCAATGAAGAACATGGGGTTGTCTGACCTCTGTCTGGTTGCCCCCAATGACTTCCCCAGCGAGGCGGCGGTGGTGCGCGCGTCTGGCGCCACGGATCTGCTGGATAATGCCGGCATAGTGCCTGAGCTGGCGGACGCCGTGGCGGACTGTCATCTGGTTATTGGTGCCAGTGCCCGCGGGCGCCATATTCCCTGGCCTGTAATTGACCCGCGTGAAATGGCGGCGATTGTGGCTGAGGTGCGGCCCGAGCTGCGTGTGGCTATCGTCTTCGGGCGTGAAGACCGCGGGCTGACCAATGAAGAGCTGCATTGCTGCCATCACCACGTGCACATCCCCTCTGTTGAGGGCTTCAGTTCGCTGAATCTGGCTGCGGCAGTGCAGGTCATAGCCTATGAGCTGCGCATGATGGCGTTGTCCGGTGGGGCGGTTGAAAAGCCGCGTTGGGGTACGTCATGGGATATCGACCTGGCCGACAGTGGCGAGATTGAGCGCATGTTTGAGCATCTGGAGCGCACGCTGGTTGATATTGAGTTCCTGAATCCGGACAATCCCCGACAGCTTATGCCCCGCCTGCGTCGGCTGCTGTTGCGCGCAGTGCCGGACAAGGTTGAGGTCAATGTGCTGCGGGGCATCCTGACGGCGGTTAACAAGAAGACGGGTGGCGGCTGACTCTGTCGGCCGCTTCCTTGCTCAGCTGGTCAATTAGCCGACTGTTTTAGTAGGTTAAATAGTTGACCGTTTTTGTAGGCTATTGCATAATGCTTGCACGAATCGCCCGGTGTCGAGAGGAAGCTTATGCGATTGACCACCAAAGGCCGCTATGCAGTGACGGCGATGCTGGACCTGGCGCTACATGCCGGGAAAGGCCCGATCAGTCTGGCTGATATTTCCGAACGCCAGGGTATCTCGCTGTCCTATCTGGAGCAGCTGTTCGCCAAGTTGCGCCGCAGTGAGCTGGTTCGCAGTGTGCGGGGGCCTGGCGGAGGCTATCAGCTGAGTCGCGATCAGGTGCACATCAATGTGGCCGAAGTTATCGATGCGGTCAATGAGTCCGTTGACGCCACGGGCTGTCATGGCAGCGGTGATTGCCAGTCGGGCGAGACCTGCCTGACGCATCATCTGTGGTGTGACCTGAGCGAGCAAATTCATGCGTTCCTGAGCAGCATTAGCTTGCTGGATCTGGTTCAGCGCAAAGATGTACAGCTGGTCGCCAAGCGGCAGGATCGTCGCTATGTAGATCAGCTGATAATGAGTACGGGTGAAAAAACGTCTGCCGATCGCAAGGCGGCGGTGTAACCGATTTGTACCGGAGATAGAGAATGAAGTTGCCGATTTATCTGGATTATTCCGCCACTACCCCGGTTGACCCGCGGGTTGCGGAGAAGATGATTGAGTGTCTGACGATGGAGGGTAACTTCGGTAACCCGGCATCCCGCTCTCATCTGTTCGGCTGGAAAGCTGAAGAAGCGGTTGAGAATGCGCGCCGTCAGGTGGCCGATCTGATCAATGCCGATCCGCGTGAGATTGTCTGGACGTCCGGTGCGACCGAATCCGACAACCTTGCCATCAAGGGCGCGGCGCACTTCTACCAGAAAAAAGGCAAGCACATTATTACCTCTCGCATCGAGCACAAGGCTGTGCTGGATACAGCTCGCCAGCTGGAACGTGAGGGTTTCGAAGTCACTTATCTGGACCCCAACAAGGAAGGCATCATTGAGCCTTCCGTCGTGGCAGATGCCATTCGCGAAGACACCATCCTGGTGTCGCTGATGCACGTAAACAATGAAGTCGGCACCCTGACGGATATTGCTGCCATTGGCGAGATTACCCGTGCCAAGGGCATCATCTTCCACGTCGACGCCGCTCAAAGCGCCGGCAAGGTCGAGATCGACATGAGCAAGCTGAAGGTCGATCTGATGTCCTTCTCTGCACACAAGGTCTACGGCCCCAAGGGTATCGGTGCGCTCTATGTCAGCCGCAAACCGCGCGTGCGTATCGAAGCCCAGATGCATGGTGGCGGCCACGAACGTGGCATGCGCTCCGGCACTCTGGCGACGCACCAGATTGTCGGCATGGGCGAGGCGTTCAGTATTGCCAAGCAGGAAATGGCCGCCGAAAACGAGCGTCTGATCACGCTGCGTGATCGTCTGCTGGCGGGCGTAAAGGATATGGAGGAGGTCTATGTCAACGGATCTCTGACCCAGCGTGTACCGGGTAACCTGAACATCAGTTTTGCCTTTGTTGAAGGTGAGTCGCTGCTGATGTCGCTGAAGGATCTGGCGGTATCGTCCGGTTCCGCCTGTACCTCGGCCAGCCTTGAGCCTTCCTATGTTCTGCGTGCTTTGGGTCTGAATGACGAAATGGCACACAGCTCAATCCGCTTCTCCATCGGGCGCTTCACCACTGAAGACGATGTCGATCATGTGATCAAGGATATTCGCGGTGCGGTTGGCAAGCTGCGGGAACTGTCGCCGTTGTGGGACATGTTTCAGGACGGCGTTGATTTGAGCAAGGTTGAGTGGGTTCACCACTAAAGCATCTGCGGACGAACAAGAGGATATTGTCATGGCTTACAGCGAAAAAGTTATCGATCACTACGAAAATCCGCG
>JBFGZM010000175.1:0-7496 GCA_041586815.1 Marinobacterium sp.
AGTCGTGAGCAAACCAGTTACTGGAAATATTATTGTGGGTCTCGGCCAGCACGAGTTGCTGGTCATTCAGATAGTCACGGAAATCGGCATTCAGGCAGCAGCCATCCTTGATGTCATATGTGGGCAGCTGCGGTTTGATCACGGGGAAGCGTTTGCCGGTGGTGGGCAGCCTGGCGGTGGCGGAGCTGACCTGGTCGAGGCAATAGCCGACGGAGCGTGGAAATTGCTCGTCGCAAAGCAGGAAACGCGCCACGTCGGTGCCATTGACCGCGGTACGCATGGTGCGACGGTAGGCCATGTAGGCGCTGCCGGAACGCAGTACATTGCCCCAGACAATCTGCGACAGATTGGCAGTGTCGTTGTCGTCCGACAGCTGCAGCACGGCTGCGCCGGCATCCAGCAGGCGGGTGCTCATGTCGGCGCGCTCGAGGTTGCAGCCCAGGCGCATGAAATGCCAGGCAGCGTCGCGGCTCATGGTGCCGAGCAACAGGCCATTGATGCCCTGGCAGCCTTCGATAATGCCGTTGAGGAAGGCGTGGCGGCCGTTGCGGTTGATGCCCTGCTGAATGTTGTTGCGGGCGAACAATAGCAGTTCGTTGACCAGCTCCCAGGCCTCGGCCGGCAGTACATCACGGGCGGTGCGAATGTTTTCGCGCAGCATCGTCAGGGATGACAGCATGGAGCTGGGGTTGGTGTCGTCGGCCAGGGTGAATTTCACCACATTGCGCTCGTCCTGCACCTTGTAGCGCTCGAAAAACAGTTCGGTACCGCTGTTGATAATGACCAGGTTGAACCAGCCGATATTGACGCTGCGGGGCAGGTCGAACAGCAGGTTGTCGTAGACGCTGACCAGACGTGCGGTATTTTCGACACGCTCAAGATAGCGTGCCGCCCAGTAAATCCTTTCAGCTACGCGGGACAGCATCATTTGGCCTCCGTATCAACGATCCAGGTGTCCTTGCTGCCGCCGCCCTGGGAAGAGTTCACCACCAGGGAGCCCTTTTTCATGGCCACCCGGGTGAGACCGCCGGTGGTGACATAGACATCCTTGCCCTGCAGGATGAAGGGGCGCAGGTCCAGATGGCGTGGCTCCAGCCGGTTGTTGTCCACCAGGGTCGGGGATGTCGACAGCGCCAGCGTTGGCTGGGCAATGTAGTTGCGCGGGTTGGACTTGATCAGTTCGGCGAACTTTGCCTGATCCTTCTTGGTGGAATGAGGTCCCACCAGCATGCCGTAGCCGCCGGACTCGTTGGCCGGCTTGACCACCAGCTTGTCGAGGTTTTCCAGCACATAGGCGCGATCCTTGTCATTCTCGCACAGGTAGGTCTTGACGTTGCTCAGCAGCGGCTCCTCATCCAGGTAGTACCTGATGAGCTCGGGGACATAGGCATAGATGACCTTGTCATCGGCAACGCCCGCACCCGGTGCGTTGGCCAGGGCAACGTTGCCCTTTTTCCAGGCTCGCATCAGGCCGGGCACGCCCAGGACCGAGTCTTTCTGGAAGACTTCCGGGTCCAGAAAGAGGTCGTCTATGCGGCGATAGATCACATCCACCCGGGTGAGGCCGTCAATGGTGCGCATGAATACCAGGTCGTCTTCGCTCACCACCAGGTCGCTGCCCTCGACCAGTTCGGCACCCATCTGCTGAGCCAGGAAGGCGTGCTCGAAATAGGCCGAGTTAAAGATGCCAGGGGTTAGTACCACGATCTCGGGCTGCTTGACCGCGCGCGGCGACAGGGCCGCCAGGGTATCGAACAGCCGGGCCGGATACTCGTCGATCGGCAGGATGTTGTCGTTTTCGAACAGTTCGGGCAGTACGCGCTTGGTGATGGCGCGGTTCTCGAGCATGTAGGATACGCCGGAGGGTACCCGCAGGTTGTCTTCCAGTACGTAGAATTCGCCGTCGCCATCACGCACCAGATCGGTGCCGCAAATGTGGGCCCAGACGCCGTGGGGAGGTGATATGCCAACACATTCGGGGCGGAAGTTGATGGAGTTCTCGATCAGGTGGCGGGGAATGATGCCGTCCCTGATCACATCCTGGTCGTGGTAGAGATCGTTGATAAAGAGGTTCAGGGCCCGCAGGCGCTGCTTGAGCCCGGCGGCTGTCTTGTCCCATTGCTTGCGGGAAATGGTGCGGGGGATCAAATCGAAGGGCCAGGCCCGGTCGATGTTGCCCTCTTCTGTATAAACGGTAAAGCTGACCCCCATTTCCTGAATGGTCGCCTCGGCCATGAGCCGTCGCTTCTCGAGCTCGTCTTCATCAAGACCGGCAAGATAGTTGGCAAGCTTGCGGGCTGGCGCCCTGGCATTGCCGGGTGAGCTAATCAATTCGTCGAAGAAACCACCACTGTCATACTGTTTCCAATCGATACTCATGACATAAGCCTTCTACTGATCCCTGTTGCATTCAACTCACCAGAATGGGGCATGTTTTGATCCAATAAGGGGCGTAGTGCTCCTTTTTGGTGATGCCTGACCGGGAGGTCTGTTGAAAAGTCGCGTATAGCTGCTTGCATATGGCTCAAGAAGCAATTAGCAGGCCAGAATGCAGGCTGCATGGGCGAATGAGCGTACGACCTGACCGCTAAAGTGTAGCAGCCGCTGCCTCCATTAATAGCGCGATCTTGAAGAAAACTGTTGATAATTCAGTGGGGTTTGCATGTTTTCGGTACAGACGTCATGGGTTTGCAGGCAAGGTGCCGGATAAGTGTGCAGGAAGGGGAGCGCTGGTCGGTGCGGGTTCGGTCGCAGTGGCGTTGGACGCCGGCTTGATTGGGGCTTTGTGATGATGGAGGTGATCTGGGATGGTTATAATCAGGCACAAAAGTGTGCACGGCCTGCCTGAAAAGATCGGGCATGGCGAGAGTATTGGCGGCTAGTGGAGACGGTACTTTGAGGATTGTAGCGTGTGAAAGGTGCTGAGTCAGATTTGGTCGGGGTAACAGGATTTGAACCTACGACCCCTGCCTCCCGAAGACAGTGCTCTACCAGGCTGAGCTATACCCCGACGTATCTGATTTGCTGTTGCAGCTGACGCTGCGATGGTCCAAAGACCCAACTGCATGCAGTTGTTGAAACGGGAAAAATTTGGTCGGGGTAACAGGATTTGAACCTACGACCCCTGCCTCCCGAAGACAGTGCTCTACCAGGCTGAGCTATACCCCGAACCAGTGCCCATAGCAGGCCTTTCGACAAACTGCTGTGAACAGGGCGCGAATTATAATCCTGACTCAGATGATGTCAAGGGCGTTTTGTAAAACAAGCGCTTAGCAGGATAGCTCGCATTATTGCATTTCAACTTCGCCGAGCCGGCTGGCCGTTTCCGGGCAAGTCAGGCGGTCGGTCGCAAGCAGTACATTGGCAAGGTGGTCATAGGCGAGGCGCTGCTGCTTGAGGATCTGCTCGGCTTCGGTCAGGGCCTCCTCGACGCTGAGTTGGCCGTTGCTGTGATCCTGGCTGACAGTCAGGCTGCGCTTGTCGTTGGCGACGATGCGCTTGTAGGTGTTCTTGGCTTCGATGTTGAGGCGAAAGCAGGCGGCATAGATACCGTCCTTGAGGCTTTGTTCGCTGGCGGGTTCTTCGGCCCGGACGAAAGCGGCGCTGAGCACGAGCAGCACAACAAGCGGGAAAGTCCTTTTCATTCAGTCACTCCGGTCGCAGCTGGGGGTTGGCGCTGTCAGTATAGCGCAGCCGCGGCATTGATCATGCATGGAAATCAGGGTGGAAAATGTTCAGGCAACTGATGTGGTGATGCTGCGAAGCTGCGCTGTTGAGAAGGCCTGTTACACTGTGACGGCGGTGTTTTTCGGGCCGCGAGGAGCAGTACTCATCGAATCGGAAAACGGAGGCATCGCCTATGTTATCGGGCAATCTCGCGCTGGGGCGCAGTATTTCGGGCAAGGTGGTCGAGTTGCCGCTGGTGATGGCAAATCGCCATGGCCTGATTGCAGGTGCGACGGGTACGGGCAAGACGGTTACCCTGCAAACCCTGGCGGAGGGGTTTGCCCGTAGCGGGGTGCCGGTATTCATGACCGATGTGAAGGGGGATCTGTCAGGGCTGGCGGCAGAGGGGCAGGCGCACCCGAAAATCGCCGAACGCCTGGCGCAGCTTGAACTGTCGAGTTATCGTCCGCGTCCGGCACCGGTGGTGTTCTGGGATCTGCTTGGTCTCAAGGGGCATCCGGTGCGTACCACCATATCGGACATGGGTCCGCTGTTGCTGAGTCATCTGCTGGAGCTGAACGAAACCCAGTCCGGCGTGCTCTATGCCTGTTTTCGCATTGCTGATGATGAAGGCCTTCTCTTGCTGGACCTGAAAGACCTGCAGGCCATGCTGAACTGGGTGGGTGACAATCGCGCTGTGCTCGGAGCGCGTTACGGCAATATTGCCACCGCCAGTGTGGGAGCTATTCAGCGGCGCCTTCTGAGGCTGGAAGCCGAAGGGGCGGCGCAGTTCTTCGGTGAGCCTGCGCTGCAGATGGTCGATCTGATGCAGCGTGATCCGCAGGGCACCGGCATTGTCAGCGTACTGGATGCGACGGCGCTGATGGTCAGGCCCAGGCTCTATGCAACCTTCCTGCTGTGGTTGCTGGCAGAGCTGTTTGAGCAGTTGCCCGAAGTCGGCGACAAGGCCGAGCCTCGGCTGGTGTTTTTCTTTGACGAGGCACATCTGCTGTTTGATCGTGCACCCAGGGCGCTGCTCGACAAGGTTGAGCAGGTGGTGCGCCTGATTCGCTCCAAGGGGGTGGGCATCTATTTTGTCAGTCAGAGTCCCGGGGATATTCCAGAGGATATTCTGGGACAGCTGGGAAACCGGGTACAGCATGCGCTGCGTGCCTTTACTCCCAGGGACCGCAAGGTGGTCCGAGCCGCGGCCCAGACATTCCGTGCCGCGCCCGGCGTTGACACCGAAACTCTGATCACGGAGCTGGGAGTGGGGGAGGCCCTGGTCTCGGTGCTCGATGCCGGCGGCGTGCCGACGGAGGTGGCGCACACGCTGATACGTCCGCCTGAGTCCCGACTCGGGCCGCTGAAGGATGTCGAGCGGGCGCAGTTGCTTTCCAGGTCGGCCATGGCGCCACGCTACGATACGCCGGTGGATCGGGAGTCGGCTTTCGAGTTGTTGAAGGCCCGCAGCGACAAGGCGCTCGCTCAGGCGGATGCGCAGAAGGTTCAGCAGGCAAAAGAACCTGAGGACAAACCCGCGCGCCGGCAGTCTGAGCGGGCGGGCAGCAGCATGCTGGGGAGTCTGGCCAAGAGTGCCATGCGTGCCATTGGTACTCAGCTTGGGCGTCAGATAGTGCGCGGACTGCTGGGCTCCATTCTGGGCGGGCGCCGCTGACAGGCTGGTGCCGGGGCTTGTTGCGGGTGCGCTGTCTGGTGCTGTAAATGGCGCGGTGCCCGGGCGGCGCGCCGGGTTCATGGAACGGCTGGTTTCCAGCCTGCGATTGCCAATGCCGGTGTAGCTAGGTAAAGTGCCGGCACTTTTTTGATCGACGAACAGATGGCAGGGGCTGGGGCCGGTATGACTCCGTTAGGACGCTACAAGCAAGATCTCGAACGGGATGATTTTTCCTATGACCCGGCGCAGGAAATGGCAGTTAAGCATCTGCAGCGCCTGTTTGATGAGCTGGTCGCCGCACCGACTCCCAAGCCCGGTCTGATGCAGCGTCTGGCCAGTGGCTGGAAAAAGGCACCAAAGGAACCGCTGCGCGGGCTCTATTTCTGGGGTGGGGTCGGGCGGGGCAAGACCTACCTGATGGATACTTTTTACGACAGCCTGCCATTCGAGCAGAAGACCCGTACCCACTTTCATCGTTTCATGCAGCGTGTGCATCAGGACCTCAAGACCATGGGCGGAGAAAAGAACCCGCTGGTCGAGATCGCACGGCGCTATGCCGAAGAAACCCGCATTATCTGCTTTGACGAGTTTTTTGTCTCCGACATTGCTGACGCCATGATTCTTGGCAGTCTGCTGGAGCAGCTGTTCGCCAATGGTGTTGCGCTGGTGGCGACATCCAACATCGTACCGGATGGTCTCTACAAGGATGGTCTGCAGCGGGCGCGCTTTATGCCGGCGATTGCTCTGCTGAACAAGTACACCGAGGTAGTGAACGTGGATGGCGGCATCGACTACCGCCTGCGGGCGCTGGAGCAGGCAGAGCTTTACCACTGCCCGCTGGATGCGCGGGCCGATGGCAGCCTCAATGCCAGCTTCGAGTCCCTGGCGCCGGATCTGGAAGAAGTGGTGGAAGGCGAGGTGCTGCAGATCAATGGTCGCGGTATTCGCTCGCGGCGCTGTTGCGAAGATGTGGTCTGGTTCGATTTCTCCGACCTGTGTCAGGGGCCGCGTTCGCAGAACGACTATATCGAGCTGGCCAAGCTGTACCATGCGGTACTGGTGTCCAATGTGCCGCAGCTGGGGCGCAGCAATGATGATGCCGCCCGGCGCTTCATCAATATGGTCGACGAGTTCTACGACAGCGGCGTCAAGCTGATTCTGTCGGCGGCGGCGCCGATCCATGAAATCTATACCGAAGGGCGGCTGGAGTTCGAAATTCAGCGCACCCAGAGTCGTTTGCTGGAAATGCAGTCCCATGAGTACCTGGCGCGGGCGCACCGGGCCTGAAAATTCTCTGGCAGAAAGCAGGGAAAACTGCGATTTCGCTATCGCATTCGCAGTCTGACTTGTCTATAATGCGCGCCACCCATTTCCATGGGTTGTTACTGTTGTGGCAGGAATGCTCCGGCTACAACCAAGAATTATAAGTCAGTTCGGTAGCGCATCTGAAATGTGTGGCGAGAGCTGAGTTAAATGAAGGCAATATACAGATGAAGACTTTTGTTGCTAAACCAGCCGAAGTAAAACGCGACTGGTACGTTGTTGACGCCGAGGGTAAAACCCTGGGTCGTCTGGCTACTGAAATTGCACGTCGCCTGCGCGGCAAGCATAAGCCGGAATTCACGCCTCACGTTGACACCGGTGATTACATCGTTGTTGTTAATGCTGAGAAAATCGGTGTTACCGGCAACAAGCGCAAAGACAAGATTTACTACCGTCACACCGGTTACCCGGGCGGTCTGCGCGAAGCTTCTTTCCAGATAATGATCGACTCTCACCCGGAACGGGTTCTTGAGATCGCGGTCAAGGGTATGCTGCCCAAGGGTCCTCTGGGCCGTGCCATGCACAGCAAGCTGAAAGTTTACGCTGGCACCGAACATCCGCACCAGGCTCAGCAGCCCAAAGAACTGAACATTTAAGGAAGGCAGACTATGTCCACTACTCAGTATTACGGTACCGGCCGTCGTAAAACCTCTACCGCTCGCGTCTTCCTGCGTCCGGGCACGGGTGTTATCACTATCAATGACCGCACGATCGAGCACTACTTCGGTCGCGAAACTGCGCGCATGATCGTGCGTCAGCCGCTGGAATTGACTGATTCTGTCGAAAAATTCGACGTTTTCGTTACTGTCGCCGGTGGCGGTGGTTTCGG